>NZ_JBEXSR010000008.1:0-251372 GCF_040613735.1 Streptomyces sp. NPDC006235 | reverse complement strand
GGCTCCACTGGTACAACTACCACCGACCCCACACCGGCATCAGCGGCCACACCCCAGCCAGCCGCATCACCAACCTGCCCGGACAGCACACCTAGATCCCCTGCCACTCCGGCTTGTTGGTGTACGTGTGCCGGAAGTAGTCCGCCAGCTTCAGCTTCGACGCGGCGGCCTCGTCGACCACGACGGTCGCATGCGGGTGGAGCTGAAGCGCGGACGCGGGGCACACCGCGGCAACCGGCCCCTCCACCGTCGCCGCGACCGCGTCCGCCTTGCCCTCGCCGGTGGCGAGCAGTACCAGGTGCCGGGCCTCCAGGATCGTGCCGATGCCCTGGGTGATCACGTGGTGCGGCACCTGGTCGATGTCGCCGTCGAAGAAGCGCGCGTTGTCGATCCGGGTCTGCTCGGTCAGCGTCTTGATCCGCGTCCGCGACGCCAGCGACGAACACGGCTCGTTGAACCCTATGTGCCCGTCGGTGCCGATCCCGAGCAGCTGAAGGTCCACACCCCCGGCGTCCGCGAGTGCCTTGTCGTACGCCTCGCACGCGCCCTGCACGTCCTCGGCCGTGCCGTCCGGTCCCGTGAACTGGTCCATCCCGATGCCGAGCGGCTCCAGCACCTCACGCCGCAGCACCGAGCGGTACGACTCCGGATGGTCGGCGGGCAGCCCCACATACTCGTCGAGCTGGGCTATCCGAGCCCGCGTGACGTCCACGGCACCGGAGCGCACCTTGGCCGCCAGCGCCTCGTACACGGGCAGGGGCGTCGAGCCGGTCGCCACGCCGAGCAGGGCGCCGGGCTTGCGCCGGAGCAGCTGAGCCATGGCCTCGGCGATGAGCTCGCCGCCCGCCTTGGCGTCCGGAACGATGACAACTTCCACGCTGGGCCTGCCGATCTGAGAGGGATGCTCAACTGGGACCGGACCCGAGAAGGGCCGTGTGGTTTAGACCAATCTAACAGAGCGGTGGCGCCGCTCCCAGGGTGAAGTCCGCCGGTCCCGCAGGGCCGGCCACCCGGTGCCGGCCAGGTCTCCCGCAGGTGAACAGCACCGGTCCCGCGTGGCCGCTCCGCGGTGCGGGGGAGTGGAATGGGAGCTGCATCTGCCCGTGCGCCGGGAAGGACCCCGCCATGACCGCCGCCGCCACACCGGACCCCCTCAGCGAGCGCCCGGGCCGGATCATGGCCCGGGAGATGGCGGAGCAGCCCGCCGTCCTGCGCCGGATCCTGGCCGACGGCGCCCCCGCCATCCGGGACGTGGCACGGCGGATCGCCGCCCGCACCCCCCGCTTCGTCCTGCTCACCGCCCGCGGCACCTCCGACAATGCCGCCCTCTACGCCAAGTACCTCCTGGAGATCCGGCTCGGCCTGCCCTGCGGACTCACCTCGATGTCCACCACCACGGCCTACGGCGCCCGGCCCGACCTCACGGACGTCCTCGTCGTCACCGTCAGCCAGTCCGGCGGCTCCCCGGACCTGGTGGCCTCGACTCGGGCCGCCCGCGAGGCCGGCGCGATCACGCTCGCCGTCACCAACAACGCGGACTCACCGCTCGCCGGCGTCTCCGAGTACCACATCGACATCATGGCCGGACCGGAGAAGGCCCTCCCCGCGACCAAGACGTACACCGCCTCCCTCCTCGCGCTCTACCTGTTCGTCGAGGGCCTGCGCGGCGGCGACGGCGCACCCGCCCAGGAGCTGCCGGACCTCGCCGGGCAGCTGCTCGCCCGGCAGGACGAGGTGCGCGCCCTCGCCGCCCGCTACCGCTTCGCCGAGCGCATGGTGATCACCTCACGCGGCTACGGCTACCCCACGGCCAAGGAGGCCGCCCTCAAGCTGATGGAGACCAGCTACATCCCCGCGCTCTCCTACTCCGGCGCCGACCTGCTGCACGGGCCGCTCGCCATGGTCGACAACGTCTCCCCGGTCATCGCCGTCGTCACCGACGGCAAGGGCGGCGAAGCGCTCCAGCCGGTCCTCGACCGGCTGCGCGGCCGCGGTGCCGACCTGGTCGTCATCGGCCCCAGGCACCAGGTCGAGCAGGCGTCGGCCGGCTTCGTCCTGCCGACGGAGGATGTCGCCGAGGAGGTCCAGCCCGTCCTGGAGATCATTCCCCTCCAGCTCCTGGCCTACGAGGTCACCATCGCCCGCGGCCAGGACCCGGACGCGCCCCGGGCGCTGGCGAAGGTGACGGAGACTCGCTGACTATGTGAGCGAACCCCCCGTCACATCCACCCAGCTTCCCGTGACCCACCGACCCTGGTCCGAGACCAGGAACGCCACCACGTCGGCGACGTCGGCCGGCTCGCCCACCCCGCCCAGCGCCGAATACGCCGCGGCCTTCGCCCAGCCGTCGGCACTGCCGTGCAGCAGCTGGGCCGTGTTGTCCGTGTCGATGATCCCCGGCGCCACCGAGTTCACCGTGATGCCCCGGGGGCCCAGCACCTTGGACAGGTCCCGCGAGAGGACGTCCAGCGCGCCCTTCGTCATCGCGTACGCCATGTTGTCCGTCATCACCGCGGTCCGGGCCAGCCCCGAGGAGATGTTGACGACCCGGCCGCCGTCCCGCAGCCGGCTCATGCCGTGCTTGAGTATGAAGAACGGCGCCTTCACGTTCACCGCGAAGACCTTGTCGTACTCCGGCTCGTCCAACTCCTGGATCGGGGGCGTGTTACCGATCCCCGCGTTGTTCACGAGGATGTCCAGCCCGTCCGCGTGCCGGTCGAACTCCGCCCACAGTGCCTCGGCGTCCCCCGGCAGGCCCAGCTCCACGCCCACCGCGAACGCCGAGCCGCCCGCCGCCTCGATCGCCGCGACCGTCTCCTTCGCCGCCGTCTCGTTCCGGCCGTAGTGCACGCCGACCCGCGCGCCGTCGCGGCCCAGCCGCTCGGCGATCCCTCGCCCGATGCCCCTGCTCGCGCCCGTGACGAGTGCCGTCCTGCCTGTGAGCACGCCCATGGCGGCGCCCCCTTCTCATTTATCTAGCGGTCGCTACAGAAATGACCGTACAGCAGCCCGCCGGCATTTTTCTAGTGGCCGCTATAAAATGCACTCCATGGTGAACGACGACGGGACCGCGAGGGCCGAGAGGCACGGAACCGCGACGAACGGGGGTAACGGAACCGCGACGAGCGAGAGCATCGGAACCGCGACGGGTAAGGACGGCGGAACCGCGACGAACCGGGGTGCCGGAACCGCGACGGGTGCAACGGCAACGGGCAAGGCCAGAGGAAGGCCCCGCGGCCGCCCCCGCTCCTTCGACCGCGAGACCGCCCTGGAAAAGGCACTCCTGGCCTTCTGGGAGCACGGCTACGAGGCCACGTCCGTCTCCGACCTCACCCGCGTCATGGACATAGGCGCCCCCAGCCTCTACGCGGCCTTCGGTGACAAGCGGTCCCTCTTCGAGGAGGTCGTCCAGGTCTACGGCACGCGGTACGGCTCGTTCACGGACCGGGCCCTCGCGGAGGAACCCACCGCCCGGGACGCCGTCGAGCGCATGCTGCGCGAGGCCGCCACCGCGTACACGGAACCAGGCCATCCGCACGGCTGCCTCGTCGTCCACGCCGCCGCGAACTGCTCGACCCCCGAGGTCGAACGGTCGCTGCGGGACCGTCGCAACGCCAACATCGCCGCGATCGAGAGCCGCGTCCGCGCCGATGCCGCCGCCGGTGTGCTGCCCCCGGGCATCGACGCCGCCGCCCTGGCCCGGCACGCCGGAGCGATGATCCAGGGCATGTCACAACAGGCGCGGGACGGGGCGAGCCGGGAGGAACTGGAAGCGGTCGCGGAAATTGCCATGTCCGTCTGGCCCCGCACAGGAACCCACACAGGTTAGGCTGCCGGAGGACGCCGACGCGTCCGAGCCGTCTGAGAATTCACAACAACGAACAGCCTCCAACGCATGGACACCCACGAGTGGTCTAGTCCACAATGCGTGATGAGAGCGCGTGTGCAGCGCGCACCAGCCTCCGCCTTCCCCGCACAGGAAGGCGGACAGAGGAACCGAGGCTCTCTGCCCTGACTGCCCCGGCTCCTCGTCCTTCGGCCGACCGGGACCGCACACCCCACGGCCGATACTGCTCCGGGCTGCGGTGCCGGGAGGGTTGAGGGTCCCTCCCAGGCGCCGCGGCCCGCGGGTGTTCCAGGAGCCCGTACCAGTCCGGGACCGCACATTTCAGAGCCGTACAAACCCCCGGGTACGCTCGCTCACGTGCCCTCCATGAACGAACTCGTACGCCAGCACACCGCCCTCGACGACACTGATCTCGAGTGGCTCCACCTGCTGGTCTCGGAGTGGCAGCTGCTCTCCGACCTCTCCTTCGCCGACCTGGTGCTGTGGGTCCCCACCAGCGACGGCACCCGGTACGTGTCCGTCGCGCAGATGCGGCCCAACACCGGTCCGACGTCCTACCAGGACGACATGGTGGGCCACCTCGTCCCGCGTGGCCGCCGCCCGATGCTGGACGCCGCCCTCGACGAGGGCCGCATCGTGCGCGAGGGCGACCCCGAGTGGCGCGAAGAGGTTCCCGTCCGGGTCGAGTCGATCCCCGTGCGCCGCGAGGGGCGCGTCCTCGGCGTCATCGCGCGCAACACCAACCTGCTCACCGTGCGCACCCCGAGCCGCCTGGAGCTCACCTACCTCCAGAGCGCCTCCGACCTCGCACAGATGATCGCGGCCGGCTCCTTCCCGTTCGCGAACCAGCTGCTCGACATGGACGCCTCGCCCCGGGTGGGCGACGGCCTGATCCGGCTCGACGCCGACGGTCTCGTCCAGTACGCCTCCCCGAACGCGCTGTCCGCCTACCACCGCCTCGGCCTCGCCTCCGACCTCGTCGGCCAGCACCTGGGCAGGACCACCGCCGAACTCGCCCCGACCAGGGGCCCGGTGGACGAGGCGCTCGCCAAAGTCGCCAGCGGCTGGGCGCCGCGCGAGTTCGAGATCGAGGCCAGTGACGGGGTCATCCAGTTCCGCGCGATCCCCCTCAAACCCAAGGGCACTCGTATCGGCTCGCTGGTCCTGCTCCGTGACGTCACCGAACTCCGCCGCCGCGAACGCGAGTTGATCACCAAGGACGCGACGATCCGGGAGATCCACCACCGCGTCAAGAACAACCTCCAGACGGTCGCGGCCCTGCTCCGCCTCCAGGCCCGGCGCATCGAATCCGACCGCGGCCGCGAGGCCCTGGAGGAGGCGGTGCGACGCGTCGGATCGATTGCGATCGTGCACGAGACGCTCTCCCAGAACCTGGACGAGCGCGTGGAGTTCGACGAGATCGCCGACCGCGTCCTGGCCATGGTCGCGGAGATCTCCCCGGGCAAGGTCGCCGGCCGGCGCACCGGCCGCTTCGGCATCCTCGACGCCGAGGTCGCCACGCCGCTGTCGATGGTGCTGACCGAGGTTCTGCAGAACGCGCTGGAGCACGGCTTCCGCGAGGGCGACACCGGCACGGTCGAGGTGTCGGCGGTCCGCGGCGGTACGTCCAAGGAAGCCCGCCTGCTGGTCACCGTCCAGGACGACGGCGTCGGCCTGCCGGACGGATTTGACCCGAAGACCGCGGGCAATCTCGGTCTCCAGATCGTACGCACCCTGGTGGAGGGCGAGTTGGGGGGAACCTTCGACATGGTCCCGGCCCCCGAGCGCGGCACCCGTGTGATCCTGGACATCCCGGTGCCGACGCGGAAGTAGAAGCAACAGCTGCCCGGGCCGGTCCGCGTCCTTCGGAAGAGACCCGTCACAGCATTGAGCCCCGGGCCATCACATGGCCCGGGGCTAAAGCTCGTTGCTGCTTAACTAAGCGCATCGGGGGAACTGCGCGCTGCGGCTCGGGGGCGGGAGATGCGTACTCGCTGTACGCGCCGCCAAGCTCAGGCTGTCAGCAGGGGTGGGTTGTCAGGCGGAGGCCTGACGGGCCCGGTTGCGGGCGGCGCGGCGCTTCATGGCGCGGCGCTCGTCCTCGCTGAGACCACCCCAGACGCCGGAGTCCTGGCCGGACTCGAGCGCCCACTGCAGACACTGCTCGATCACCGGGCAGCGACGGCAGACGGCCTTGGCTTCCTCGATCTGCAGCAGCGCAGGACCGGTGTTGCCGATGGGGAAGAAGAGCTCGGGGTCTTCCTCGCGGCAAACGGCGTTGTGACGCCAGTCCATGGCTGCTACCTCTCCTTGGTATTACGTGCAGGGTGCTTGTGAATGTGAACGCTTTCACGAATCCCTCAACAAGTGAAGGGCCGACCGCCAGGTTCCCTGGCGTGGGTCCTGTGAGTTGAAGAGGGGTTCTGGTGATCAGTGGAGGCCGATGTTGCGGGCCGTCCCGATCGCCACGTAGAGACTCGCAAACCTCAGCGGCGGATACAACCCCTTCTGGAAAGTTTTTTTTGATTCTTCGGTGTCGACTAGGTCACAGCCGTACTTCCATGGGGTGGATCCTGGCCTAAACGTTCGAGTGAAAGGACTTTAGCCAGTTCTGCTCACACAATCACACGCAGTGCACGACGTACGCCTGTGAACGTCACGCTTGTTCGCAGCCCCAGGTGGTCACCGTCCATCTGGAGGGGGAGCGGCACCTTCGAATGCAAGGTGAACTCGGTCAAATCGTGCAGAGAGGTCGCGTGCTTGCCGTGGGGTCCGCGCTCGGGGGACGAAGTGAGCAACTGGGTGCCATACCGGGCAACCGCCGTCGTGGACAGCCGGCTGAGACCGAAGAGATCCAGTCCGGTATCGAACGAGGCCTTAGGTGCCGCGTAGATCGGGCGATTCCCCAGAAACGTCCACGGCGAGGCGTTCGAGACTATGGACAGCACCAGATCGGTGACCGGATCCTCGCCGGCCCGTTCCAGCGTGATCGTCCCGTGCCGGCGGTTCGGCTCTCCGAGGAGCTGGCGCACGACCTGACGGACGTAAAGAGCGTGTGTGGATTTCCGGCCGCGCTCGCGGTGCTGCTCCACCCGGCCGACCACGCCGGCGTCGAAGCCGAGTCCCGCGTTGAAGGTGAACCAGCGGGAGGGCACCGCCGCGTCCTCCGTGCCCGGAGTGCCGGAGGTCAGGCCCAGGCCGACGGTGCGTTCGCTGCCGTCGCGCAGGGCGTCCAGCAGGGCCCCGGTCGCTTCCACCGCGTCGTTGGGCAGGCCCAGGGCACGGGCGAAGACGTTGGTGGAGCCGCCCGGGACCACGGCGAGGCCGGGGAGGTGCCCCGGGTCGGGACCGGCGTGCAGCAGGCCGTTGACCACCTCGTTGACCGTGCCGTCGCCGCCGAGGGCCACCACCAGGTCTATGTCGTCGCTCTCCGCCGCATGCCGGCCCAGGTCGCGCGCATGGCCGCGGTACTCGGTGGTGACCGCTTCCAGCTTCATCTCGCTGGCGAGCGCGTGGATCAGTACGTCGCGTGTGCGCGCACTTGTAGTGGTTGCCGCCGGATTGACCACGAGAAGTGCACGCATGACTGGCAGCGTACCTACTGGGTGGTACCTGGCCCATACCGAGGTAGGGATCAGGTAAGAGAGCGGGGGCGAACCTGGCCATGAGGGGCGCGCACGGCCGGGGCTACTCTTCAGGGGTGAGCAGTGAGCAGACCTCCACCACCCAGGACACCACCGGCCCCCGACCGCGGCGGCTGACGTACGCCGCGCTGCTGGCCGCGCTGGAAGGGCTCGCGCTGGTCGTCGGCGGCGTCTGGATCCTCGTCCTCGGCCTCACCGGTGAGCCGGACGACCGCCAGCAGGCCGTGACCGGGGGTATCACGCTCGTCGTGCTCGCGCTGCTGCCGCTGCTCGCCGCGCGCGGCCTGCTCGGCCGCCGCAGCTGGAGCCGCGGCCCGGCCGTCATCACTCAGCTCATGGCGCTGCCGGTGGCCTACAACCTGCTCCAGGCCGACAGCATGGCCATTCCGGCCGGGATCGCTCTCGCGGTCGTGGCCGTCGCGGCACTGGTCCTGCTCGTGAACCCCGAGACGACCCGGGCCCTCGGGATCCGCGGGCCCGGCAACGTGGAGAAGTAGCCGTCACTCCTCGACGAGGAGCTTCTCCCGGAGCTGCGCCAGGGTGCGCGCCAGCAGCCGCGAGACGTGCATCTGAGAGATGCCGACCTCCTGCGCGATCTGCGACTGGGTCATGTTGCCGAAGAACCGCAGCAGCAGGATCCGCTTCTCGCGCGGCGGGAGGTCCTCCAGCAGCGGCTTGAGGGACTCCCGGTACTCCACGCCCTCCAGCGCCTCGTCCTCCGCGCCGAGGGTGTCCGCGACCGCCGGGGATTCGTCGTCGGTGTCGGGGACGTCCAGGGACAGCGTGGAGTACGCGTTGGCGGACTCCAGGCCCTCCAGGACCTCCTCCTCCGAGATCGCGAGCTTCTCGGCGAGCTCGTGGACCGTGGGGGAGCGGCCGTGCAGTTGCGAGAGCTCGGCCGTGGCCGTGGTCAGCGACAGGCGCAGCTCCTGGAGGCGGCGCGGGACGCGCACCGCCCAGCCCTTGTCCCGGAAGTGCCGCTTGATCTCGCCGACGACCGTCGGGGTCGCGTACGTGGAGAACTCCACGCCGCGGTCCGGGTCGAAGCGGTCGACCGACTTGATCAGCCCGATCGTGGCGACCTGGGTCAGGTCGTCCAGCGGCTCGCCGCGGTTGCGGAAGCGCCGCGCGAGATGCTCCACGAGTGGCAGGTGCATGCGGACCAGCTGGTTGCGCAGCTCCGCGTACTCGGGGCTGCCGGGGCTCAGGGTGCGCAGTTTGAGGAACATCTCGCGCGCCCCGCTGCGGTCCGGGGAGCCGTGGTGCGCACCCTGTGTGTGGTGCGCGCGCGGCGCTGCGTCCTCGGAGTGTCGCTCGTGCTCGCTCATCGTCCCGCCCGTCGCCCTTCCCCGAGCCCTCGCCTCCTCCTCCACTCCCGGCTTCGCGCGAGTGGGGGAACCCCCCTGGGCAGGAGATGCCGCGATCCCTCCGCCCGGAGGCGCGCTCCGCACGGCGCTCTCCCGGTCCCGCCGCTCGCCTCCCGGGAGGACGGCCCCCGCGGAGTCGTCCTCGGGATGCGGGCGGGCCTGCTCGGGGATGCCGTCGATGCCGTCCGCCATGCGCCGGGCCCCGGTCGGACCGCACGGGTCCGTGGCCGTGCCCTCGGCCGGCAGCTCTCGTGTGCCGCGCTCTTCGTCCCGCACCGGCCCGTCCTCGTTCCTCACGCCGGCCCGGGTCCCGCGCCGCGCTGTTTGTAGAGGCTGATCGAAACGGTTTTGTCCTTGTCCACGGCGGAGGAGACCTTGCCCGCGAGAGCGGACAGGACCGTCCAGGCGAAGGTGTCCCGCGAGGGGGCATGACCATCCGTGGTCGGGGCCGAGACGGTGACCTCGAGCGAGTCGTCGACGAGGCGGAAGACGCAGCTGAGGACCGAGCCGGGCACGGCCTGCTGAAGCAGGATCGCGCACGCCTCGTCCACCGCGATGCGCAGGTCCTCGATCTCGTCGAGGGTGAAGTCCAAACGGGCCGCGAGACCGGCCGTGGCCGTACGCAGCACCGACAGGTAGGCACCCGCAGCCGGCAGCCGGACTTCCACGAAGTCCTGAGTCGCGGGCTCGCCTGCGATCTGGGACACCCTCACCTCCATGGTGGTACAAGTGTTTCAGGGCCGAGGGTCGCCCCCCGGGGTAACGCGATACATGGTTCAGCGGTGACGCTACCGCGCTCTCAACGGTCCTGTCCCCGGGACCCCAACCCCTTGCCGTCACTCACAGTAAACCTGTGGATACGCTCCGTGTCTAGGGGGTCGGCGGGCCTAAATGGGAAGAGCGCGCGCCGGGTTGACGTACCCAGACGCCAGACGGTCGAACCGTCCGTCGCCGGGGTGCTGTCGAGTCACACCAGGACATGATCGACGAAGCACCAGCGCCAGGTCTCCCCGGGCTCATGGGTCCGCATCACGGGATGCCCGGACTCCTTGTGGTGCTCCGCAGCGTGCCGCCCCGGCGAGGAGTCGCAGCAGCCGACATGACCGCAGCTCAGGCACAGCCGCAGTTGCACCGGATCCATGCCGTCCGCCAGGCACGCCGGACACGTCTCGCTGAGCGGGACGGGTTCGGGATGCGGCAGCGCGTCGGCATGCGTGCACTGTTTCATGATTGCCAGGTTACGACGGTCGCGCCGAAGACCGCGTGGAAAAAAGAGGGCGGGCGAGAACGATGGACGTGATGCCACTGCTGTTGCTGGTGGCGGGCAGCGCCGGGATCGCCGCGGTGGCAAGGCGCACACCGGTTCCCGCGCCGCTTCTGCTGGTGGCGGTCGGGCTCGCGGTCAGTTCCGTCCCCGGCGTGCCGGACTACACCCTCGACCCGCACGTCGTCCTGCCGCTCCTCCTGCCCCCGCTGCTGCACACGGCCGCCACCGACAGCTCGTACCTCGACCTGCGGGCGCAGCTGCGGCCGGTCGCGCTGCTGTCCGTCGGGTACGTGCTGTTCGCGACCTTCGCCGTCGGCTGGGCCCTGTACCTGCTCGTGCCGGACCTGCCGCTGACCGCGGCCCTGGTCTTCGGCGCGGTGGTGGCGCCGCCGGACGCGGTCGCGGCGACGGCCGTGGCCCGCCGGGTCGGGCTCCCGTCGCGGATCACCACGATCCTCCAGGGCGAGTCCCTGCTCAACGACGCCACCGCGATCACGGCCTACCGGGTGGCCCTGGCGGCCGCCGTCGGCGAGGGCGCGACCTGGGCCGGTGGCATCGGCGAGTTCCTGCTCGCGGCGGTCGGCGGAGTCGTGGTCGGGCTCGTGCTGATGGCGCCGATCCACTGGATTCGCACGCACGTGAAGGAGGCGCTGTTCCAGAACACGCTCTCCCTGCTGACCCCGTTCGTCGCCTACGCCGTCGCCGAGCAGGTGCACGCCTCCGGCGTCATCGCGGTCGTCGTCGTCGCGCTCTACCTGGGACACCGCGCGTGGGAGGTCGACTTCGCCACGCGGCTCCAGGAGGAGGCGGTGTGGAAGATGGTCGCCTGCGTCCTGGAGTCGGCGGTGTTCGCGCTGATCGGACTCCAGCTGCCGGTGGTGCTGAGGGGACTCGGGGAGTACGAGGGGGTCCTGGCCGCCTGGTACGCGGTCGCCGTCTTCCTGGTCGTCGTCGCGGCCCGGTTCCTGTGGGTGTACCCGGCGACCTTCCTGCCCCGGCTGCTGTCGGCCCGGATCCGGGAGCGGGAGGCGAGTCCGACCTGGAAGGGGCCGTTCGTCGTCGCGTGGGCCGGTATGCGGGGCGTGGTCTCGCTGGCCATCGCCTTCTCGATCCCGCTCACCCTGCACGACGGCGAGGGGCCCTTCCCGCACCGCAACCTCATCCTCTTCCTGACCTTCACGACGGTCATCGGGACGCTGGTCGTGCAGGGGCTCACCCTGCCCCCGTTGATCCGTCTGCTGCAGTTCCCCGGCCGGGACGCACAGGCCGAGACACTGGCCGAGGCGAACGCCCAGGCGCAGGCCTCCCGGGCCGCCGAGCGGCGCCTGGACGAACTCCTCACCGACGAACGCAACGCCCTGCCCGCCCCGCTCGCCGACCGGCTCCGCATCGTCCTGGAGCGCCGCCGCAACGCCGTCTGGGAACGGCTCGGACAGGCCAACCCGATCACCGGGGAGTCCGTCGACGACACCTACCGGCGGCTGTCGCGGGAGATGATCAGCGCCGAGCGCGAGGTGTTCGTCAAGCTCCGGGACGGCCGGTACATCGACGACGAGATGCTGCGGACGCTGCTGCGCAGGCTGGACCTGGAGGAGGCGGCGGCCTTCCGGGAGACGGCGTAGGACGGCGCAGCGGGCGTCACGGGAAGGGGCGGCCGGTGATCACGGCCGCCACCGTCGTCCCGCGCGGGAAGGCGCCTTCGCCGGTCAGGGAGACGAGCCCGTACAGCAGCTTCGCGACGTACATGCGCTCGACGGGTATTCCATGACGCTGCTCGAAGTCCGCGGCGAAGACGTCGAGCTCGTCGGGCACGCGCGCGTAGCCGCCGAAGTGGAAGCGGTCGTCGAGGCTCCAGGTGCCGCGCGGGCCTGCGAAGGCCTGCTGCTGCAAGGCCCTGACCTCGGCGGTCAGGAAACCGCCCTTGAGGACCGGGACACCCAGTGCGCGTTGCCCGGAGGCGAGTCCGGCAGCCAGCCCCGCCAGGGTGCCTCCGGTGCCGCAGGCCACGGCGACGACATCGGCCCGGCCGTGCAGTTCGGCGCCGAGCGCCCGGCAGCCGCGTACGGCCTGCGCGTTGCTGCCGCCCTCGGGGACGACGTACGCCCCCTCCGCGTCCGCCGCGCGCAGGATCGCGGCCAGGGTCCCCGGCTCGGACTTGCGGCGGTACGTCGCCCGGTCGACGAAGTGCAGCCGCATGCCGTCGGCCGTGCAGCGGGTCAGCGAGGGGTTGAGGGGCCGGCCGGCCAGCTCCTCGCCGCGTACGACACCGACCGTGCGGATGCCCAGCAGCCGGCCGGCCGCGGCCGTGGCACGCAGGTGGTTGGAGTAGGCACCGCCGAAGGTGACGAGGGTACGGCCGACCGCGGCCGCGAGATTCGGCGCCAGCTTGCGCCACTTGTTGCCGATCAGCTCCGGGTGGATCAGGTCGTCCCGCTTCAGCACCAGCCGCACGCCGTGGCGCTCGAACCGGCTGTCCACGACCTCCTGCGCCGGCGAGGGCAGCCGGGGACGCAGCACGGCGGATCCGGGGATGTCGGGGCTGGTCACCGGGCCATTGTCACCCGGGGGTGGGGGAGGGGGACTCGGAGCCGACGTCTTCCCGCGAGCCCGGGCCGCGCCGCGGCCGCCCGGACCGGCGGCGGCCGCGTACGAGGTCGATGAGTGACGGGCCGCCCCGCAGGCACCAGAGGGCGATCACCGGGTCGCAGATCGCGCAGCCCAGGGAGGAGGTGTGCGCGAAGGGGATGATCGGGTTGCCCTTGAGGTGGTGGACGATGTCCCACGCCGTGTGCAGCAGCCAGCCGATGCCGATCCACGTCCACGACTCCAGGCCGCGGAAGGCGACGTAGGCGAGCAGCGCGGTGAAGGGGAACTCCCAGCCGCCCATGCCGCCGCCGCTGAGGTACGCCGCGCCGGCGCCGCCGACCATGACCGCGTTCAGGCGCCGCCGGTGCGGTTCGCGGACGAGGGACATCAACAGGGCGTAGAGGATGCCGATGCCGATCGGCGCGATGTACAGCATGGAGAGGCCGTTTCCGAAAGTGGGCGGAAGGAACGGATCACCACGCTAGATCCGGTTCCGCACGCTCCCCAGCGGCATTACCGACACGTTCCCACGGGTTGTCGCCAGCCGCCCGGGGCCGGGGTGCGCCGCCCGAGCCCGGGCGGAGAAAACGGGCCCCTGCCCAGTCGTACGAAGATCCATTCCCGCTCTTTCGTGTAATAGCACCAAGACGCCGCGTGAGGAAGGCTTGGGCGTGCACATCGATGCCCGAGGCATATGGGCGTCGGTCACAACCGGGAGGGCAGTTCTCTATGTCGGTAGGCGAAGAGGTCCGCACGGAGCAGACCAAGCCGCAGCAGAGTCTCGGCACGGCGGCCGCGCGGAACCTGGCCACCACGACCAAGTCCGTGCCGCAGATGCAGGAGATCAGCTCCCGCTGGCTGCTGCGCATGCTGCCCTGGGTCGACATCCAGGGCGGTGCGTACCGGGTGAACCGGCGGCTGACGTTCGCCGTGGGCGACGGCCGGCTGACGTTCGTGAAGACCGGCGACCGCGTCGAAATCATCCCCGCGGAGCTGGGCGAACTGCCGGCGCTGCGGTCGTACGAGGACGAGGAGGTCCTCTTCGAGATCGCCCGGCGCTGCGAGCAGCGGGAGGTCCCCGCGGGCGAGGTGATCGCCTCGTTCGGCAGCCCGTCCGACGAGGTGTACCTGCTGGCGCACGGCCGGGTGGAGAAGGTCGGCACCGGCCCCTACGGGGACGACGAGTCCCTCGGAATCCTCGCCGACGGCGCCTACTTCGGCGACGACGCGCTGCTGAACGAGGACGCGATCTGGGAGTACACGGCCCGCGCGCTCACCCCGTGCACCGTCCTCGTCCTGCCCCGCGCGGAGTTCGCGCAGATCGCCGAGCGCTCGGACACGTTGCGCGAACACCTCCAGCAGCGCCGTTCGATCCCCTCGCAGCGTTCCAACAAGTACGGCGAGAAGGAGATCGACCTCGCCGCCGGCCACTCCGGCGAACCGGACATCCCGCACACCTTCGTCGACTACGAGGCCAGGCCCCGTGAGTACGAACTGAGCGTCGCGCAGACCGTCCTGCGCATCCACACGCGCGTGGCCGACCTCTACAACCAGCCCATGAACCAGACCGAGCAGCAGATCCGGCTGACGGTCGAGGCGCTCAAGGAGCGCCAGGAGCACGAGCTCATCAACAACCGCGACTTCGGTCTCCTGCACAACTGCGAGTACGACCAGCGGATCCAGCCGCACGACGGCGTGCCCGGCCCGGACGACCTGGACGAGCTGCTCAGCAGGCGCCGCGGCACCAAACTGCTCCTCGCCCACCCGCGCGCGATCGCCGCGTTCGGCCGTGAGCTCAACAAGCGCGGGCTCGTCCCCGAGACCATCGACATGGCCGGGAACCGCATCCCCACCTGGCGCGGGGTGCCGATCTTCCCGTGCAACAAGATCCCGGTGACCCCGGAGCGGACGACGTCGATCATCGCCATGCGTACCGGCGAGAGCGACCAGGGCGTCATCGGCCTGCGGGCCTCCGGCATCCCGGACGAGATCGAGCCGAGCCTGTCGGTGCGCTTCATGGGCATCAACGAACAGGCCATCATCAAGTACCTGGTCACGGCCTACTACTCGGCCGCGGTGCTGGTACCGGACGCGCTCGGCGTCCTGGAGAACGTCGAGATCGGCCGCTGGCAGTGACGCTTCCGGTA
The DNA here is from genome assembly GCF_040613735.1 of Streptomyces sp. NPDC006235. NCBI lineage: Bacteria > Bacillati > Actinomycetota > Actinomycetes > Kitasatosporales > Streptomycetaceae > Streptomyces > Streptomyces sp. NPDC006235. The sequence goes on along the minus strand of NZ_JBEXSR010000008.1, from coordinate 236,514 downwards.
CGCCGGCCGTGTCCGCGCCCGGCAGCGCGGGTACACCCTCGGGGTACGCGACCAGCGGCAGCGCAGGCCCCACCGTCCGCTCAGTCTCCGAGGCGGTCCCATGGGTGAGTCCCTTACGGAGTTCAGGACGCAGACGACGCTGCCCGCCCCCGGTGGGCAGCGCGGTACCGGGCCCGGGCGTGCGGCCGGGGCGCCGGAAAGGCGGGGGCTCATCGGGACGCAGCGGGAAGGCCGGCCGGGCCCGGACGAGGGCCACGAGGCGCTCATGCTCCTGGAGCGGGCCCGGGCGGAGGTCGACCCGGTACTGCGGGACGCTCTCGGCTCGCTGCCCGCGCCGATGCGCCGGATCGCGCTCTACCACTTCGGCTGGGAGCAGGCGGACGGCTCGCCGGCCGAGGGCGGCTCCGGCAAGGCGATCCGGCCCGCGCTCGTCCTCGCCGCGGCGGCCGCCCTCGGCGGACCCGAGGCACGGGCGGCGGCGGTCCGGGCGGCCGCGGCGGTGGAACTGGTCCACAACTTCACGTTGCTGCACGACGACGTGATGGACCGGGACACCACCCGGCGCCACCGGCCCACCGCGTGGTCCGTCTTCGGCGACGCCGACGCGATCCTCGCCGGGGACGCCCTCCAGGCACTGGCCATGCGGCTGCTCGCCGAGGACCCGCATCCGGCGGCCCCGGCCGCCACCGCCCGGCTCGCCCACTGCGTGATCGAACTGTGCGCGGGACAGCACGCGGACACGGCCATGGAGCGTCGCGCTCCCGACGAGGTCACGCTCGACGAGGTCCTCGCCATGGCGGAGGCCAAGACGGGCGCACTGCTGGGAAGCGCCTGTGCGCTCGGCGGGCTGTACGCGGGCGCCGGGGACGCGGACGTGGCGGCGCTGGACGCGTTCGGCCGGGAGGCCGGGCTCGCCTTCCAGCTCATCGACGACGTCATCGGCATATGGGGCGACCCGCGCCGCACCGGCAAGCCCGTCGGCGCGGACCTGGCCGCCCGCAAGAAGTCCCTGCCGGTCGTGGCGGCCTTCGCCTCCGGCACACCGGCTGCCGCGGAACTGGCTGAACTGTACGCACGACCCAGCGAGAAGGAGGACCTCGACCACATCGCCCAGACCGTGGAGCGGGCGGGCGGCCGTGACTGGGCCCAGAACCAGGCGGCCGACCGGATGGCCCTGGCGATGCAGCAACTGGCCCGCGCGGTGCCGGACCCGGAGGCGGCGGGCGGTCTGCTGGCCCTCGCCGAGTTCGTGACACGGCGCAGCAGCTGACGGCGGCGGTGCGGCAATCAGCCGTCGGCAGCGGCCGGCGGAGCGGCAATCGATCGTCGCGACGGCCGGCGGTGTGACAACCGGCCGTCGGCGGCACCTGACCGGCCTTCGGGTGACCGAAGGGCAGGACCCCGGAGGCGCCGGGGCCGTGCGGCTCCTGACTCCGCACGGCCCCGGGCCTCCGGTCAGGCGGGTCCCGCACTTCCCCACGGTGTGCGGGGCCCGCTTCCCAGGCCGGCGACGACGGGTGCTTGGGGCGCCTGTCCGATGAAATCCCGCCAAGCTCCGGCCCCCTGCGCCGGGGCGGCTTCCAACCGCCCTACGATCAACGCCGGTCGGGACGAGTGAAGGGGCGGGGACATGGGTGTGGCGATCCGGACGGCGGGCGAGGGGGACCGGGAGCGGGTTGTCCGGCTGCTGGACGAGGCGTTCCAGGACGATCCCGTGAGCGGCTGGGTCTTCCCCGGGGCGGAGGACCGTCGTGCCCACCATCCCGGGCTCATGGCCGCCTTCACCGACATCGTGCTCGAGTCCGGGCGCGTCGACCTCACCGAGGACGGTTCGGCCTGTGCGCTGTGGCTGTCCATGCCCGCCGACGACCACGACGGCGACGCCGAGGACGACGGTCCGGCCCAGGTGCGTGAGGCCGTCGACCCGGACAACGAACGCATCGAGGCGATCGCCCGGCTGACCGCCGCCATCCATCCCTCCGGGCGGGCCCACGAGTACCTGTGGATGATCGGCGTGGCCCCCGGCCGCCAGGGCGAGGGTCTCGGCACGGCGCTCATCGGGTCGGTGCTCGACCGGTGCGACCGTGAGGGACTGCCCGCCTACCTGGAGGCGAGCAGCGCCCGCAGCCGCAAGCTGTACGAGCGCCTCGGCTTCGAACTCGCCGGCCCGGTGCTCGACCTCCCGGAGGGCGGCCCGACCATGTGGCCGATGTGGCGCGAGCCCCGCACCGCCGAGAGCGCGTCCTGACCCACCCGGCCGATGCCCGGCCCCGCTACCCCTCCGGCAGCACCGTCGCCACGATCTTCTCCACCAGCCCCTCCGGCACGCTCACCCCGGGCAGTACGCCCTCCAGGACGCCCGGCAGGGTCAGGTGCTCCAGGAGCAGGCCGAGCATGGCCAGGTACAGCACGGCGACGGACTCGTCGCCGCCGGGCAGGCCGGCCGTGCGGTGGAACTCCAGGGCTTCCTCCAGGTCGCCTCGGACCGACTCGGTGTAGGAGGCGAGCAGTTCGGGACGCCGGGTGGCCTCCAGGCGCAGTTCCATGAGGGCGAGATAGCCCGTGCGGTCGCGGGTCGCGCGGGCCATGAGGTCGTACATGAAGGCCGTGACCAGTGAACGGTCCTTGGGGCGGGTCATCAGCCCGGCGACCACGTCGGGGTCGGGCGCGAGCCGTACGTGCAGCCGGGTGTCGATCTGACGCAGCAGGTCGGCGCGGTCAGTGAAGTAGTTGGAGGCCGTGCCCACGGGCACACCGGCCTCCGCGTCCACCGCGCGGAACGTCAGCCCGCGCGCTCCCTCACGCGCGAGCACCTCGACACCGGCGTCGACGAGCGCGGCACGGCGCCCCGGATTGCTGACCATGCGGAGTCCCTTCTCCCACTTGCCGCCGTACGCGGATAACCCCTTGCAACCACTACACCAGAAGTACTACAACTGAAGTCGTTGCAGTGGCAGCCTACGAAAAGAGACCGGCTTGCGAAAGCTCACGTACTTCATCGCCTGTTCGATCGACGGCTTCATCGGAGACCCGGACGGCGACGCGACGTCGATGCTCCGCTTCCTCGACGAGGAGTTCCTCGCCTTCCTGAAGGCGGAGTATCCGGAGACCGCGGCCACGCAGGGCCGCCGGGCCCTCGGCTTCGACGACCTGCCGAACAAGCGGTTCGACACCGTCGTCCAGGGCCGCGGCAGCTACGACCTCGCCCTGAAGGAGGGCATCACCAGCCCGTATGCCCATCTGCGCGAGTACGTCGCCTCCAGGACGCTGAAGGAGTCGCCCGACCCGAACGTCGAGATCATCGCGGACGACCTCGTCGGAAAGGTCCGCGAACTCAAGGCCGAGGAGGGCGAGTTGGACATCTACCTGTGCGGCGGGTCCGAGGTCGCGGGTGAACTGTTCGAGGAGATCGACGAACTCGTCATCAAGACCTACCCGCTCGTGTACGGCACGGGCATGCCGATGTTCGGCTCGGGAATCGCGATCTCGGACTTCACGCTCGACTCGGTGCGCACGTTCGGCAACGGCATGCTGGTGCGCACGTACAGCAGGAAGCGCTGAGCCGCCGACCGGCCTACCCTGAGGACATGAGCAGCGAAGGACACACCTGTCCGACCTGCGGACAGCCGGTGGAAACGGTCGTCCGGCGCCACAAGACGCTGGGCGCGTGGGTCCCCGTGTGGGTGGCGGGCCGCTGCCGCAACCCCGGGTGCGGGTCCTATGAAGCGGAAGGGGCCGAGGGCGGCCGGACCGGCGAGGAGACCCGGACCGCCGACCCGCCCCGGCCCGCCGAGGACACCGCCTCCCCTGCGACGACCCGGCGGGACGACGCCCCCGGAGAAACCGTCGCGGAAAATCCCTGAGATCGTGTCGAGAATCCCGGCCCGGCTCCGACGTCCCCTGTGAGAGCCGCCCACCAGGGCGGTGAGAGCCGAAGGAGCGGACTGATGAAGTACCTGGTCATGGTGCAGGGCACGCAGGCGGACTACGACGCCATGCGCGGCAGGGCGTCGGCGCAGTCCCCCGCGTGGAGCGAGGAGGAGCTCCAGGCCATGTTCGCCTACATGGGAGCCATCAACGACGACCTCTCCGAGACGGGCGAGTTCGTCGACGGGCAGGGCCTGGCCGAGCCGGCCCAGACCCGGCACGTCACCCTCGGTGACGACGGCAAGGCGGTGATCACCGACGGCCCGTACAGCGAGACCAAGGAGCTGCTGGCCGGCTACTGGGTCCTGGAGTGCGAGAGCCTGGAGCGGGTCACCGAGATCGCCGAGCGCGTCGCCCGGTGCCCCCAGCCGGCCGGTGCCCCCGACTACCCGGTCGTGATCCGTCCGATCATGGACGGCTCCGGGGACATCTGAGGGCCCGGACACGCCGACGGGCGCGTCGGTGGGACCGGTGGGACCGTGGGACCGGTGAGGAGCACACCCGAGATCGAGGACCTGCTGCGCCGTGACGCGCCGCAGGTCCTCGGCGCGCTCGTCAGGCGGTACGGCCGTTTCGACGCCGCCGAGGACGCCGTACAGGAGGCACTGCTCGCGGCGGCCGGGCAGTGGCCCTCGGCGGGCGTACCCGGCAATCCGCGCGGCTGGCTGATCAAAGTCGCCTCGCGGCGGCTGACCGACGCCCTGCGCAGCGAGGAGGCCCGGCGGCAGCGCGAGGAGCGTGCGGCGGCGCTCACGCCCCGCGACGCCTTCACCGCCGCGCCGCCCGGGGAGCGGGCTCCCCGCGAGGACGACACGCTCTCGCTGCTCTTCCTGTGCTGCCATCCGGACCTGACGCCGCCCGCCCAGATCGCGCTCACGCTGCGCGCCGTCGGCGGTCTGACCACGGCGGAGATCGCCCGCGCGTATCTGGTGCCGGAGGCGACGATGGCGCAGCGCATCAGCCGGGCCAAGCAGAAGGTGCGGGGCGTGCGCTTCGGTCGCCCGGACCGGTGGGAACAGCGGCTGCCGTCCGTCCTCCAGACCCTCTACCTGATCTTCAACGAGGGCTATGCGGCCACCTCCGGAGCCGCTCTCCAGCGCCGTGACCTCGCGGGCGAGGCCGTACGCCTGACACGCACGGTCCACCGGCTGCTCCCCGACGACGGCGAGGTGGCCGGCCTCCTCGCGCTGATGCTGCTCACCGACGCCCGTCGCGACGCGCGCAGCGGACCGCACGGCGAGTTGATCCCCCTCGACGAGCAGGACCGGGGCCGCTGGGACAAGGCCGCGATCGAGGAGGGCGTCGCGCTGGTCACCGGGGCGCTGTCCCGGGGCCGGCCCGGGCCGTACCAGCTGCGTGCCGCGATCGCCGCCGTCCACGACGAGGCACCCTCACCCGAGGCGACGGACTGGGCCGAGATCCTGGGCCTGTACGACGTCCTCGTCCGCCTGGTCCCCGGCCCCGTCGAACGCCTCAACCGCGCGGTGGCCGTCGCCATGGTCAAGGGCCCTCGCGCGGGTCTGGCCGAACTGGACGCCCTGGCAGGCGAGTCGAAGGGGCACCGCCTGGACGCCGTACGAGGTCACCTCCTGGAGCGCGCGGGCGAGCCCGAAGCCGCCCGGGCCGCCTACGAGTCGGCGGCCGCGCAGACCCTGAGCCTGCCCGAACAGCGCTATCTGCAGGCGCGGGCGGCGCGGTTGCGCGACTAGCGTATGAGGCATGGACATGGCACGGGAGCGGCGGCGCAGGGTGTGGCGCAGGGCGGTGATCGCGTGGGCGCTGGTCGTGGTCGTCGCGGGCGGGCTGACGCTGTGGATACAGGACTCGACTCAGCCTCGGGGGCCGTACGTCTGGGAGAACACGAACCCCGACGAGACACCGGATCCGCCGCCCTGCCCGACGCCCGAGCACGGCGGGGTCGTCCTGTGCGCGTACGCCGAGTCGGATTAGACGCGCAGCCCGCCCGTCTCCGGATCCCGGGTCGTCAGGCAGTACGTGCCGCCCGCCGGGTCGCGCATCACCGTCCAGCCCGAGAAGCCGGCCACGAACACGGCCCCGAGCTCCTCGTGCCGCGCCCGGGTCGCCTCGACGTCCGCGCAGGCGAGGTCGAGGTGGGCGGAGGCCGGGCGTTCCTCGTCGAGGCGTTGCAGGAGCAGGCGTACCGGTAGGCCGGACGGCGGCGCGACCACGTGGAACTCCGGGAGCGAGCCGGGCCGTGACGTCCAGTCGCCCAGCAGCCCGCTCCAGAAGGCGACTTCGGCGTCGTAGGCGGACGGCGGCACGTCCACGCACACCTGGTCGAGACGGCTGCCCCGCACCACCCCCGGACGCGACGATTGCCCGCGCCAAGGGCCCGCGCAGAACAACTGCCCGCCGGGCGACCGCAGCACGACGAGCGACCCGTGGTCGGCCACCACGCTCGCGCCGAGCCGCGTCGCCGAGTCGGCGAACTCCCTCATGTCGTCCACACAGAAGTCGAGATGCGCCCCACCTCCTCCCGATCGCACCGCCTGAGCCTTCAGGCAGGCGTCGGCGTCGTGCGGGACCAGCGTGACGAACTCGGCGTGTTCTCCGCGCACTTCGGACAGCCGGGTGTCCGTGACCGCCGCCCAGAAGTCGCAGGCGGTGTCGAACGCCTCGCGCGGGCGGTCGATGAAGGCGTACGTCCAGCGGATCCTCATGAGCGCGATCGTATAAGGGCGACGTCACCGCCACCCGCGTGAACCTTGACCAGCCTTTGCCTCGCCGTTCCCCGCCTATTGGCCTGCACTTGTTTGCATTCAGGAATGGACCACATCACGTTCCTCGTGGCGGTCGTCATCGTGACGGCACTGGCCTTCGACTTCACCAACGGCTTTCACGACACGGCGAACGCGATGGCCACGTCCATCGCCACCGGCGCGCTCGCTCCCCGCACGGCGGTCCTGATCAGCGGTGTCCTCAACGTCGTCGGTGCCTTCCTGTCCACCGAGGTCGCCAAGACCATCTCGGGCGGCATCGTGGACGACACCCTCGTCACCCCGGGGATGATCTTCGCGGGACTGGTCGGCGCGATCCTGTGGAACCTGCTGACCTGGCTGGTGGGGCTGCCGTCGAGTTCCTCGCACGCCCTGTTCGGCGGACTGATCGGCGCCGTGTGGGTCGGGGCGGGCAGCCACGGCGTCGACTTCGACAAGGTCGTCGAGAAGGTGCTGGTGCCGGCGGTGGCCTCGCCGGTCGTGGCCGGCGTCGCCGCACTGCTGGCCACCTACCTCGCCTATCGGCTCACCGGCCGCGCCCGCAAGGACTCCGTCACCAAGGGCTTCCGGATCGGCCAGATCGCCTCGGCCTCGCTGGTCTCCCTCGCCCACGGCACGAACGACGCCCAGAAGACCATGGGCGTCATCACCCTCACCCTGATCTCGGCCGGCGCGCTCGGCCACGACGCCGGACCGCCCCTGTGGGTGATCGCCTCCGCGGGCCTCGCCATCGGCCTCGGCACGTATCTCGGCGGCTGGCGCATCATCCGCACCATGGGCAAGGGCCTCACCGAGATCCAGTCGCCGCAGGGCTTCGCCGCCGAGACCGCCTCCACCGCCGTCATCCTGACGTCCGCGCACCTCGGTTTCGCCCTGTCCACCACCCAGGTCGCCTCGGGCAGCATCCTCGGCGCGGGACTCGGCCGCAGGCTCGCGGAGGTCCGCTGGGGCGTCGCGGGCCGCATGGCGGTCGCGTGGCTGATCACGCTGCCCGCCGCCGCGCTGGTCGGCGGCCTGGCCGCGAGCGTGGTGCAGAGCGGCGGCGACCTCGGTACGGCGGTCGTCGCCCTGGTCGGCGCGGCCCTCGCCGCGGGCATCGTCGCCGTCTCGCGCCGCAACCCGGTGCACGCGCACAACGTCAACGACGCACACGAGGTCACCGTCCGCACCGAGCCGCCCGCCAAGGTCGGCACGGCCGCCTGAACGAAGGGGAGTCGACATGCATCTGGACTGGACCGCACTCGGCCAGGTCACCGCCGTGAGCATCGGCGTCACCGTCGCCGTGGTCGTCGTCTTCGCCCTCGGCGTCCTCGGCCTCGCCCAGCTGGAGGGCGCCCGCGACCGGCAGGGCCGCACCTTCGCCCTCGGCCTCACCCAGGCTGGGCTGTGCTTCCTCGCCTGCGCGGCCGTGGTGGCGTACGGGATCTTCCTGATCGTCCCGCGGTTCCACTGACCGGCACCGGCACCGGCACCGGCCACGACGGCCACGACGGTCCACGACGAAGGGACCCGGCCGGTTCTCCCGGCCGGGTCCCTTCGTCTGCCCGTGGCTTCAGGCCTTCTTGGTCTCCCAGAAGATCTTGTCGATCTGGGCGATGTAGTCCAGCGCCTTCTGGCCGGTCGCCGGGTCGGTCGAACCCTTGGCGGCGGAGAGGGCCTTGAGGGTGTCGTTGACCAGCTGGTGCAGCTCGGGGTACTTCTCGAAGTGCGGCGGCTTGAAGTAGTCGCTCCACAGCACGGACACGTGGTGCTTCGCGAGCTCCGCGCGCTGCTCCTTGATGGTGGTGGCACGCGCCTGGAAGTGCGGGTCGTCGTTGCCGGCCATCTTCTCCTGGATGGCCTTCACCGACTCCGCCTCGATGCGGGCCTGGGCAGGGTCGTACACACCGCAGGGAAGGTCGCAGTGTGCGCTGACCTTGACCTTGGGGGCAAACAGGCGGGAAAGCATGGAGCATTCCTTCCTCGTGATCGTCTTCTCACAGGGGACATTACTCCGTGGGGGAGCGGTTTTCGCGAGTGCCCCCATGGGCTTAGGACAAAAGTCCAGGGTGAGACTGAGACTGTGGACGAAGAACCGGGGAGGTGCCGGGTGATGCCGGAGCTGTCGCAGGAGTCCGAGCGGGGGAGGTCGGCCGCGCCCTTCGGGGTGGCCGAGGTGACCGGTCCGTCCATGGTGCCCACGCTGTACCACGGGGACCGGCTCCTGGTGCACTACGGGGCCCGGGTCAGGCCCGGTGACGTCGTCGTGCTGCGGCATCCCTTCCAGCAGGACCTGCTGGTCGTCAAGCGGGTCGCCCAGCGGCGCGAGAACGGCTGGTGGGTGCTCGGGGACAACGCGTACGCCGGCGGCGACAGCACCGACTACGGCGTCGTCCCCGACGACCTGGTGCTGGGGCGGGTCCGGTTCCGCTACCGGCCGCGCAAGCCGGGGATGCGTTCGCCCTGGGCGCTGCTGGGCTGGGCGCTGTTGGCCGCCAGGCCCGTGCTCTCGGGCAGGCCGGGCCGGGCCGCTTCGAGGCGCTTGCGGGCGCGGTAGGCCGCCACGTTGGCGCGGGTCGCGCAGCGGTCGGAGCAGTAGCGCCGGGAGCGGTTGGTGGAGGTGTCCAGGTAGGCGTTGCGGCACGGCGAGGCCTCGCACAGTCCGAGCCGGTCCACGCCGTACTCGGTCAGGTGGAACGCCAGGCCCATCGCCGCGATCGCCGCGTATCCCGCGGTCGCGTTGGACGGATGGTCCGCCAGGTGCATGTGCCACAGGGGGCGGCCGTCGTCGTCGCGGACGTCGTGGCCGGAGATCTGCGGGCTCACCGGGAACTCCAGCAGCAGCGAGTTCAGCAGGTCCACGGCGAGCGTCTCGTCGCCCGTGTCGGCCGCCTCGAAGACCGCGCGCAGCCGGGCCCGGACCGAGCGGAAGCGGGTGACGTCCGCGTCGGTGGTGCGGCGGGCCGCCGACTGGTTGTCGACGAACAGCTCGCGGACCGCCTCGACCGACGTCAGGGTGTCCTTGCCCCGGGCCGGTTCCTCCGTGTTGACGAGGCGCACGGCGTAGTCCGAGTAATAGGCCAGTTCCACGTGAAGTCCTTACGGAGGGCTTTGTTGTCCTGAGCGCGCACTCGTAACAGCTGATGGTGCTTCCAGGGTATTACGAGGGAGGGGCTGGGTGACGGAAACGCGGACGGCACCGAGCAGCACGCCGAAGGGGGCGGTACGGAGTTCCGTACCGCCCCCTCGGGGTGGGTGATGTCAGAGCACCTTGGACAGGAACGACTTCGTCCGCTCGTGCTGCGGGTTCGTCAGCACCTCGCGCGGGTGACCGGATTCGACCACCACGCCGCCGTCCATGAAGACCAGGCTGTCGCCCACCTCGCGGGCGAAGCCCATCTCGTGGGTGACGACGATCATCGTCATGCCGGACTCGGCGAGGTCGCGCATGACGTCCAGGACGTCACCGACCAGCTCCGGGTCGAGCGCCGAGGTCGGCTCGTCGAACAGCATCAGCTTCGGGTCCATGGCGAGGGCCCGGGCGATGGCGACGCGCTGCTGCTGGCCACCGGAGAGCTGCGAGGGGTAGCTGCCCGCCTTGTCGGCCAGGCCCACCCGGTCCAGCAGCTCCAGGGCACGCTGCCGGGCCTGGCTCCTGCTCACGCCCTTGACCTGGACCGGTGCCTCCATGACGTTCTCCACGGCCGTCATGTGCGGGAACAGGTTGAAGCGCTGGAAGACCATGCCGATGTCCCGGCGCTTGAGGGCCACCTCGCTGTCCTTCAGCTCGTAGAGCTTGTCGCCCTTCTGGCGGTAGCCCACCAGCTCCCCGTCCACGTACAGGCGGCCGGCGTTGATCTTCTCCAGGTGGTTGATGCACCTCAGGAACGTCGACTTGCCCGAGCCGGAGGGGCCGATGAGGCAGAACACCTCGCCGGACTTCACCTCCAGGTCGATGCCCTTGAGGACCTCGAGGGGACCGAAGCTCTTGTGGACGCCTTCGGCCTTGACCATGGCGTTCATGCGGTGCCTCCCGTCGGCTTCGAGCGGTTGGACAGAGACAGGAGGTTGGCCTTGACCTTCTGGAACGGCGTGGCCGGGAGCGACCGGCTCGAACCACGCGCGTAGTACCGCTCCAGGTAGTACTGGCCGATGCTGAAGACCGAGGTCATCAGCAGGTACCAGGCCGCCGCCAGGAACAGCATCTCGGCGGGGGCGCCGGAGGTCTGGCCGATGTCCTGAGCGGCGCGCAGCAGCTCCGGATACTGGACGACCGAGACCAGCGAGGTCGTCTTCAGCATGTTGATGACCTCGTTGCCCGTCGGCGGCACGATCACGCGCATCGCCTGCGGGATGACGATCCGGCGCAGCGTCTTGGCGTGGCTCATGCCCAGCGCGTGGGACGCCTCGGTCTGGCCCTCGTCGACGGAGAGCAGACCGGCCCGGCAGATCTCCGCCATGTACGCGGCCTCGTTGAGACCGAGGCCCAGCAGCGCCGTCAGGAACGGGGTCATGAAGTCCGACCACTCGTCCTTGTAGAACGGCCCGAGGTTGATGTACTCGAAGACCAGGCCCAGGTTGAACCAGACGATCAGCTGCACCAGGACCGGCGTGCCGCGGAAGAACCAGATGTAGAACCACGCGATCGACGAGGTCACCGGGTTCTTCGACAGGCGCATCACGGCGAGCACGACGCCGCCGACGATGCCGATCACCATGGACAGCACGGTCAGCAGGAGCGTTTTGCCCACGCCGTTCAGGATCCGGTCGTCGAAGAAGTAGTCCGGGATCGCACCCCAGTTGATCTTGCCCTGGGAGAACGCGTAGACGACCCCGACCAGCAGGGCGATGGCGACGACGGCGGAGATGTACCGCCCGTAGTGCCGGACCGGGATGGCCTTGATGGCCTCCGGCCCGGCCGGGGGCGTGTCGCCCGTCGTCTTGTCGATGTCAACAGTCACGGGTGTTGCCTTTCAGTGCCGCTGCGTCGCGGTCACTTGCCGCCGTTGATGGTGGCTTCCTTGATGGCGCCGTCCGTGACGCCCCACTTCTTCATGATCTTCTCGTACTCACCGTTCTTGATGAGCGCGTCCAGCGCGGCCTTGAGGGCGTCCCGCAGCTGCGTCTGGTTCTTGGCGACCGCGATGCCGTACGGAGCGGCCTCGACCTGCTCGCCGACCAGCTGGAAGTCCTTGCCGCCACCGGAGGTCTTCACGGCGTACGCGGCGACCGGGAAGTCGGACGAGCCGGCGTCGGCGCCACCCGCGCGCAGACGGGTCTGGGCCTGCTGGTCGTTGTCGAAGGGCTCGATGGCGATCTTCTTGCCGGCGGGGCACTTCTTCGACTCGGCCTTGGCGAGGTCCTCGGAGACCGTGCCGCGCTGCAGCACGATCTTCTTGCCGCACAGGTCGGACCAGGTCTTGATGCCCTGGTCGTCGCCCTTCTTGGTGTAGATCGAGACACCGGCCGTGAAGTAGTCGACGAAGTCGACGCCCTCACCGACCTTCTTGCCGGTGTCGGAGTCGATGCCCTCCTGACGGTCCTTGGTGTCGGTCATCGCGGACATGGCGATGTCGTACCGCTTGGAGCGCAGACCCGTGATCAGCGTGTCGAAGGTGCCGTTCTCGAACTGGAAGTCGACCCCGAGCTGCTTGCCCATGGCGGCGGCGAGGTCGGGGTCGATGCCGACGACCTTGCCGGAGCTGTCCTTGAACTCGACCGGGGCGTACGCGATGTCCGAGCCGACCTTGATGACACCCTTGTCACGGATCGCCTGCGGCAGCTTGTCGGCGAGCGGGGCCGCGCTCGTCTCGCTGCCCGACCCGGTGTCCTTGGTCTGGTCACCGCATCCGGTGAGCATCAGCGCGCCTGCGACCGCGATCGCACCGACCGCTGCTAGCCGGGAGTGCGCGGCGGTCGTACGACGGGTGGAGCTTGCGGTCATGGTGGGTTCCTCCGGCGGATGGGTGGAGTTGCCGATGGGGCGAGCGCTGCCGATGGGTTCGGCAGTGCCGTGGACTGCCGAAGGGTTCGGCAGTGCCGTGGACTACCGGCGGTGCCGGTAGTGCCGTGGGTCGACGAGAACACACGTCTTCGAGTGTCGCGACCTCGTGTGATTACGGCATCTTGCCATTCGGACGGCGCCATTCTGGGGGCCAGCCATGTCAAAATCGGATAACGGGCGACCCCCGAACCGCACCACTCCGGTACATCACGGCCGGACCTTCTGCGGGAATCATTCCCTCCGGCAGGAAGATCTTCGGTATGTCCCGGGAATCCGATACGGGGCCCGAGGGATTCGCCGACCCATGAGCGGTTGTCGAGGGTTTGTCCAGACCTTGTCCCGATATTGGACGAAGAGTCAGGGTGCCCGTGTGTGACCTTCGCGTTATGGACTCGTCGTCGGCGGCGTCCGTCCGGTAAGAAGGTTCTTTACACCCCTCATCCGGGGCTCAGGGCGCGTGTGCGGCGCGCCCATCGCGTATGCGCCCGTACGTAACACGTACAGAGCACGACCACGGCCGTACGCGGTCCCGCCCACGCCTCACCAGGAGTGGCCACCCTCAAGCCAATGAAGATTTAAGGGGTAAAAAGAAGTGGCAGCGGAGATCGTCAATCCTCGCAGCGAGAGCACGACGGACCATACGGGTCACGAGGGCGGTGCGGAGCCCCTCGACTCCTTCGATCCGGCGTTCGCGCTCCACCGCGGCGGCAAGATGGCCGTGCAGGCCACGGTGCCGGTCCGTGACAAGGACGACCTGTCCCTGGCGTACACGCCCGGGGTCGCGAAGGTGTGCAGCGCGATCGCGGAGCAGCCGGAGCTGGTGCACGATTACACGTGGAAGTCTTCGGTCGTGGCCGTCGTGACGGACGGTACGGCCGTGCTGGGCCTCGGTGACATCGGGCCCGAGGCCTCCCTCCCGGTGATGGAGGGCAAGGCGATTCTGTTCAAGCAGTTCGGCGGCGTGGACGCGGTTCCGATCGCGCTGAACTGCACGGACGTCGACGAGATCGTCGAGACGGTGGTGCGGCTCGCGCCGTCGTTCGGCGGGGTCAACCTGGAGGACATCTCGGCGCCGCGGTGCTTCGAGATCGAGCAGAAGCTCCAGGAGGCGCTGGACATTCCCGTCTTCCACGACGACCAGCACGGTACGGCGGTGGTGACGCTGGCGGCCCTGCGGAACGCTGCGCGGCTGAGCAAGCGGGCGCTGGGGGAGCTGCGGGCCGTCATCTCCGGCGCCGGTGCGGCGGGTGTCGCGATCGCGAAGATGCTGGTCGAGGCCGGGGTCGGGGATGTCGCGGTGGCCGACCGCAAGGGTGTCGTGTCGGCGGACCGGGACGATCTGACGCCGGTGAAGCGGGAGCTGGCCGGGTTCACGAACAAGGCGGGGATCAGCGGGTCGCTGGAGGCGGCGCTGGCCGGGGCCGACGTGTTCATCGGGGTGTCCGGTGGGACGGTGCCGGAGGACGCGGTCGCGTCCATGGCCGACGGGGCGTTCGTTTTCGCCATGGCGAATCCGAATCCCGAGGTGCACCCCGAGGTCGCGCACAAGTACGCGGCCGTGGTGGCCACCGGGCGGTCGGACTTCCCGAACCAGATCAACAACGTGCTGGCGTTTCCGGGGATCTTCGCGGGTGCCCTGCAGGTGCGGGCGTCGCGGATCACGGAGGGGATGAAGCTGGCCGCGGCGGAGGCGCTGGCGGGTGTGGTCGGGGACGACCTCGCGGCCGACTACGTCATCCCGTCGCCGTTCGACGAGCGGGTGGCGCCGGCGGTGACGGCTGCGGTGGCGGCGGCTGCGCGGGCTGAGGGTGTGGCTCGGCGCTGACGTCCGACGGTGGTGTGAGGTGGCCCTGCCCTGGTGGGCGGGGTCACTTTTTGCCGTCAGGTGCGGCTGTTCGGGTGGCGTGCGGGTGCCTGCGGCGGCCGATGGCTGGTTCGGTGGGGGTGCGCGTAGCGCCTACCGGGGTGCGGTGGGTCGGGGCCGCGCCGGGGGCTGTCCGTCCTCGGAACGGCGCGATGGGGTCGGATACCGACTGACTGTCCGTTGACGCGCCAACCGCTGCGGGCGGACACCCCCCGACACGTCCCCTTCTCGCCGTGCGCGGCTGCGGGCGCGTTTCGGCTGAGCTGCCGCAGGCCGCCGCGCTGCGGCGCCGGTCCCGCTTAGCTGCGGGCAGTCGTGCCTCCCCCGGTGCCTTAAGGGCCTGGGAGGTACCCCCAGGGCGGCACGGGTGGGCGCAGCGGCACCCCGCTCCGCCGGGCTGCGGACCCACCCGGCCTCAGCACTGGAGTGGAGCGCGTGGCAAGAGGGTGTGTCTCACAGAGGCCGGTGGTTCCGTGCGGTCGGTCCGGAACCTATCGTCAAGGTCATGTTCGCTGTCTACGCCGCCCGAATCGACCGCGACCAGCCACTGGCCGGCCTGGAGTTGGGGGAGCGTCCGGCTCCCGAGGCCCGCCCCGGCTGGAGCACCGTCACGGTCAAGGCCGCCTCCCTCAACCATCACGACCTGTGGTCCCTGCGCGGTGTCGGCCTCGCAGAGGACAAACTGCCGATGATCCTCGGCTGTGACGCCGCCGGCGTCGACGAGGACGGCAACGAGGTCGTCCTGCACTCCGTGATCGGCCAGAGCGGGCACGGGGTCGGCCCGAAGGAGCCCCGTTCCATCCTCACGGAGCGCTACCAGGGGACCTTCGCCGAGCAGGTCGCCGTGCCGACCTGGAACGTCCTGCCCAAGCCCAAGGAGCTCTCCTTCGAGGAGGCCGCCTGTCTGCCCACGGCCTGGCTGACCGCGTACCGGATGCTGTTCACCAACGCGGGTGTCCGGCCCGGCGACTCCGTGCTCGTGCAGGGCGCCGGCGGTGGTGTCGCCACGGCCGCCATCGTGCTGGGCAAGGCGGCCGGGCTGCGGGTCTTCGCCACGAGCCGGGACGAGGCCAAGCGGAAGCGGGCCGTGGAGCTGGGGGCCGTGGAGGCCCTGGAGGCGGGGGCGCGACTGCCGCAGCGGGTCGACGCCGTGATCGAGACCGTCGGAGCCGCCACCTGGTCGCACTCCGTGAAGTCGCTGAAGCCCGGCGGCACGCTGGTGATTTCCGGTGCCACCAGTGGTGACCGGCCCTCGCACGCCGAACTGACGCGCATCTTCTTCCTGGAGCTCAAGGTCGTCGGGTCCACGATGGGCACCAAGGACGAGCTGGAGGATCTGCTCGCGTTCTGTGCCGCGACCGGGGTGCGGCCCGTGATCGATGAGGTGCTGCCCATGGACCGTGCGCGGGAGGGCTTCGAACGGCTGGCGTCCGGTGAGCAGTTCGGGAAGGTCGTGCTCACCAACCCCTAGTCACACCTGCATGTGCTGACGGCCGGTCCGGGTTCGGGCCGGCCGTTTGGTGTGTCAACTGGGGTTGACGAAGGCGGGGTGTCAACGTAGGTTGACGTCATGACCGAAGCAACCGATCTGGCCGAGCGTGCGGGCG
Organism: Streptomyces sp. NPDC006235; assembly: GCF_040613735.1. Taxonomy (NCBI): domain Bacteria; kingdom Bacillati; phylum Actinomycetota; class Actinomycetes; order Kitasatosporales; family Streptomycetaceae; genus Streptomyces; species Streptomyces sp. NPDC006235. Next base: position 220,395 of record NZ_JBEXSR010000008.1, on the reverse strand, counting down.
ACCGTGATCCACGGGTCGGCCTGCGGGCCGTCGCCGCCCTGCGCAGGCTGCTGGAGCAGCTGGAAGCCGTCCAGGTGCGCAACGCGCGCAATCAGGGCTGGTCGTGGCAGGAGATCGCCACCGAACTCGGTGTGAGCAGGCAGGCCGTGCACAAGAAGTACGGGAGGCATTGATGTTCGAGCGGTTCACCAAGGACGCCCGGAGTGTGGTCAAGGGTGCTTTCGCGTATGTGGAGGGCGGTGGGGGCGGGCAGGTCGTGGAGCCGGAGCATCTGTTGCTCGCGCTGCTCGATCGGGAGGGCAGCCGTGGATCCTTCGCGCTCGCCGCTCTCGGGCTCGGTGACCGGAAGGAGTCCGTGCGGCAGGCCCTGGGAGCGGCGCGGCGGCGGGCCGGGCTGTCCCAGGCCGAGACCGACGCGCTCGCCGGGCTCGGGATCGATGTGGAGGAGATCGTCGCACGGGTGGAGGAGGTGCACGGGGCCGGTGCCATGGCCGGTGACCGGAAGGACAAGGGGTGGTGGTCGGGGCGGCCCTCCTTCGGGCGCGGGGCCAAGGACGTCCTGGAGCGCTCCTTGCGGGTCGCCCTCGCCCAGCGGGACCGGCACATCGGGGACGAGCACATCCTGCTCGCCCTGACCCTGCGCCCCGGCGTCCCGGCCGAGGTCCTCGCCGACCACGGAGTGACGTACGCGTCCCTGGTGCGGCTGCTGTACGGGGGCGGCGAGGCCAAGGCCGGCTGAGGGGCGGGGGCCGGCCGCTTACTTCTCCGGCGTGCGCAGAAGGGCTCCTATGTGGGCCGCGGCCGTCGACAGGTGGCGGCGGGCGTCGCGCAGTTGGCCGGGGGTGACGCCGTGGTCGCGGGCCGCGTCGCGGATGTCGTCCCGGAAGCGGTCGAGCAGGCGGTCGAGGTCGCGGGCCGGGTCGCCGGTGGAGTCCGTGGCGTCCTCGTGGGCCCAGGCGGGCTCGTAGGCGGCCGGGAAGTCCTCGGCGGGCTGTGAGGGCGTCGGCTCTGCGGTCGGCTTGCCGGTGCCGGTGCCGGTGCCGGTGCCGGTGCCGGTGCCGGTCCAGTCGAAGCCGAAGTCCTTGCCGTAGTCCTTGCCGAACTCGCCGACCTCCTTGGCCAGTTCGCTCAGGCCCTCGCGCAGTCCCGTGGGCCAGTCGCCGCGGGCGAAGTGGTCCTGGACCTGCTCCTGGACCCGGCGGGCGATGCGCTGCACCTGCTCCTGGGCCTGGGCGCGGGCCTGTTCCTGGGCCTCCTTCGCCTGGCGGCGGGCGCGCTGGGCGTCCTCGCGGGCGCGGCGGCTCTCGTCCTTGGCGCGGCGGGCCTGTTCCTTCCACTCCTGCCTGGCCCGCCGCATCTCCTCCTTGGCCACGCGCCAGGCGTCCTTGTCGCCGTACTGCCCGAAGTCCCCGAAGGGAGCGTCCTCCGTGCCGCGGGCCCCCTTGCTGCCGGTCTCCCGGCGGGCCTCGGTCGCGGCGGCGCGCATCTCGCGGCGCAGGTCGCCGGCGGCCCCGCGCACGTCGGCGCGGATCTCCGCCGCCAGTTCTGCGACCGACTCCCGGATCTCCAGCTCCAGATCGGCCAGTTCGCCACTGCGGTCGGCCAGCTCGGCGCGGCCCGCGTCCGTGATCGAGTACACCTTGCGGCCGCCCTCGGTGGTGTGGGTGACCAGGCCCTCGGCCTCCAGCTTGGCCAGGCGCGGGTAGACCGTGCCCGCCGACGGTGCGTACAGCCCCTGGAAGCGCTCCTCGAGGAGGCGGATCACCTCGTAGCCGTGACGGGGGGCCTCGTCCAGCAGCTTCAGCAGGTAGAGGCGGAGGCGGCCGTGGGCGAAGACGGGAGGCATGTCAGAGCACCTTCTTGTCGGTCGTGCCGTCGGCCGGGACTCCGGCGTCGGCGGCGCCCCGGTCGGAGACGGAATTGTCTCCCGAGCCGGCCGGTGGGTCGTCCTGCGGGTCGGCCGGCGAGCTGCCGGTGCCGGTGCCGGGCCGGGTGTCCCACGGTTCGTCGGGCTCGTCCTCCCGGGCGGGGCGGCGCAGCAGGGCGATCGAGCCGGAGACCGTGGTGGCACGCAGCTTGCCGTTGCCCGCGCCCAGGCGACCGGTGATCTTGTGGGCGCCCCACTGGCCCTGCACCCGCAGATCGTCGAACGCGTTGGAGATCGCGCCGCTCGCCGTGTTCGCCTCGACCTCCGCGTCCGCCGGGTCCGGCAGCCGGATCGCGATCTCGCCGGAGACGCTGGTCAGCCGCACGTCCGTGGGACCGTCCGGGTCGAGGTCGACGATCATGGAGCCGCTGACCGAGTCGGCCCGCACGGAGGAACTGGAGCCCTCGACCACCGTGAGGTCGCCCGAGACGGAATTGAACCGGAGGTCGCCCGTCACGTCCTGGGCCTCCAGATTCCCGGAGACCGTGTCGGCGCGGACCGGGCCGGAGAGGGCCACGAGCGTCGTGTCGCCCGTGACACCCTTCACCACCGCCCGGCCCTCGATCCCGGAGAGCACCGCTGCCGCGCCCACCACCCCCAACTCCACCCGGGTGGAGGCCGGGACGGCGACGGAGACGATCGCGCTGCGGCGCCAGCCCTTGCGGTCCAGCCACTTGAGGAAGCCCTTCCAGGGCAGGTCCTCGTAGGCCACCGTGAGGGTGCCGCCCTGCTGGGTGACCACCAGGGGCGGTCCCTGGATCTCGGAGACCTCCAGGCGGGCGGAACCTTCGTCCGTGCCCACCACGTTCACCGTTCCGTCGACGAGACGCACGTGCAGCTCGCTCACGGGCTCGTCGAAGGTGAGTTTGGTCGGCTCCGCGACAGACCACTCGGACATGGACAGACCTCCCGACAGGACGCGCCATATCGCGTCTCATGGCATTCACGATATATCGTGGGTGGTGAAAGTCAAGGGAGTCGAGGCGCACGTCGAGGCGTACAAAAGTGCTCAAAGAGGGATGATTCGCCCTACCGTGTGACCATGCCGACGGAAGCCGACCGCACCGGTCCCGCCCCTGGGGCACTGCTGTTGTGCCGGGCCGTGCCCGGGGCGGTCGCCCCCGTCGCCCACCTGCTGCGGGAGCGTATGCAGCTCACCCGGGCGGGCGACGCGTGGAGTGTGCTCGTGCCCGAGGGCGGTCCCTGGCGGGACGCCGGCGAGCCCGTCGACCGAGTGGCCACCGGCTGGGCCACGGCCCTCGCCGTCGGCGCGCCCTGGCCCGTCCTCGCCTGTGGTGGGACGCCGACCACGCGGGCTTCACTCTCGCGTCCGGCTTCCGCCGCCCGGTCGGATTCGTCTGGCTCGCGAGCGGGGTCCCGGTGGGGGAGGAGGAGGCGATGCGCACCTTCGCCGCGCGCGTGGGCCTCGACCCCGTCCTGGACCTCCAGGCCCTCGACCAGCTGACGAAACCCGATCTCGCCGCCGATGCCCGCGCCCGCCTGCGCGGCCTGCTCGCGGTCCTCGCGCGCGTGGGCGTCTCCCTGCACCCGGACCTCTCCCCCGGCGAGCCCGCCGACCGCCTCCGGGAAGCCGCCGCGCTCCAGCCCGACAGCCTCCCGGTCGAATGGCCCGGCCGGAGCGACGCGGTCGCGGAACGCGACACCGTCGACCACAGCCGCCTGGGCCCCTGGATGCCCTGGACCGGAGGCCCGAGGGCCCGCGCCCTGGCCCTCGCCCCGGTGGCGGCGGGCGTACCGCTCACGGTCCGGGGCGTACGGCGGCGCGACGGCGGCTTGATCGCGGCGGGAGCGCTGTTCCTCGCCCACGGCCTGCTGAGCCTGGCCTACGCCCTCACCCGCCCCCGCGACCGACCGTCCCGGGAAGGTCCTACTCCTCGTCCTCGTCGTCCAGCCGCGCCAGCCACGTGGCCAGGCGCTCCACCGGCACCTCGAAGTCGGGGTTGAGATCGACGAACGTCCGAAGCTGCTCGGCGAGCCACTCGAAGGTGACCTCCTCCTCGCCGCGCCGCTTTTCCAGCTCCTCGATGCCGCGGTCGGTGAAATACAACTCGTGCTCCTGATCCGGAAGGGGCAAGCCCTTGGCCAACCCCTCCAGGGTAGGCCGTGCGGTCCCGCGAGACCCTGGCCGGGAACGGGTGGGTCACGGGCGGCCAACGTGGGTATGACCCTCGTCTGGTGCACGTGGGCGCCGGCCGTGCTCGACCGGCCGGCGGGGGACTCGACGGGGGACGAGATGAGCCACATCCAGGATGTCCAGCTGCCGGACGGCACGGTGATCACCGCGCGGATCGGTGAGGGCGAGGCGTACGACGACCAGGAGGACGTCGGTTTCACCGAGGCCGCCCTCGCGAAGGTGGAACAGCTCCAGGACTTGATCAAAGGTGTCGGCGCCTGCGTCCTCGACGCCGCCAAGGCGGCCCGCCCCAGTGAGGCCGCGATCACCTTCGGCGTGGAGCTGACGGCCAAGGAGGGTGTGGCGTTCGCCGTGCTCGCCAGGGGGGAGACCAAGGCGTCCCTGCAGGTGACGCTCACCTGGCAACTCGACCGCGGCCCCGCGCAGGAGCCCGGCCCGGCATGACCGAACGCAGCGACCGCCTGTACGAGCTCGCCCGGGCGGCCACCGTTCACCTGCTGGCCGTCGGGGACGACGACAGACCTCTGTGGGGGAGCGGCTTCTTCGTCGCGCCGGGATGGGTGCTGACCGCCGCCCACGTGCTGCGTCCGCACCTCGTGGCGGACACCTCGGTCACCTTCCGCGTACGCGGCCAGGGCATCGACGCACAGGCCCACCTGGAGCAGTGGCTGCTCACCGAACCGCGTCGGCCCACCGTCCCGCCGGAGGAGGACCTGGCACTGGTGCGGCTGGCGGGGGATCCCGCACAGCACCCGCACGAGTGCGTATGGATCCCCGACCGGGCCGTGCGTCACTGTGGCGCGCTCAAGGCGTGCGGCTACTATCCGGGACCGCCCGCGACCCACTTCCGGATCGTGGACGCCGAGATCAACGGCCATGAGGACGCCTACGGGCTGATCATCAAGCCCGACATCGACTTCCCCAGCGGAATGTCCGGCGGTCCACTGGTCGATCCCGTCAGCGGAGCCGTCGTCGGCCTGATCAAATCGCGCCGCAGGCAGCAGGACGGCGGCAAGGCGGTGGCGATCTCGGCGCTGCGCCGTTTCGGGGCGACGTACCGAGCGGTCATGGCCGCCCACGACCGTTGGCACGGCGACGAGCCGTTGTCCCCGACCGGGGACAACTGGGTCGACCTGCAGGACGCCCCGGCGGCCGACAGCGGCGAGTGCTGGACGCCGGCCGATCGCCGCGAGGCCCTCCGGCTGCTCGCCGAACTGCCCCCGCCGCCCGACGCGCCCACCGTCGAACTGCTGGCGAAGAAGGCACGAAGCAACAACCTGTGGCCGGACACCACGCTCGAGTTGCTGACCTGGCGCGACGGTGCCGGACTGCTCTACGAAGGAGGCCGGCCGCTCGAGGCGCTCACCTTCCTGCGCTTCCTGATGTGCGTGGAGAAGTACACCCGCACCAGGGGCGGCGACTGCGCCGCGCTCACCCAGTGGGTCGAAAAGCGGCTGCGCAAGGAGCCCCGCAGGGCCATGCACGATTTCGTCCGCGAGGTCGGCCTGCCGGACGCGCTGCTTCCGGCCCCCGATGACAAGGCGGAGCGGACGGTGATCCCTTACCCCGGCCCGGGCGAGGGCCCCACCGTGGCGGTCCTGCTCGACCCGGTGATCGGCGCTCAGTCCCCCCGGTTCTTCTGGCAGGTCTGGTTCGACGACGGCGAGGGCGAGCCCCTGCTGTACGAGGCCGACGGCTCCGTCCACGGGTTCCGGCCCGAGGACCTGGTCCAGGCCCTGCGGGAGCCCCTGGGCAGGCTGCTGCGGGCCAAGGACCACGCAGACCGGCCCGTGCCCCTCGAAGTGGCCCTGCCCTCCGAGTACTTCGACATGGCCGTGCACCGCTGGCGGTTCGACGACATAGCGGAACTGAACGACACGGGGCACCTCGGGGCGCGCCGCCGTGTGGTCCTGCGCGCCCTCGAGCGCCGGGGAGATCCGGACAAGCTCTGGGCCGACCGCTGGCAGAGCATGACCGGCCTGCGGCGTTTCAGCAGCTGGCGCACGCTCGTGGAGGAAGCCGTGCCCGGCTCGCGCGGCTACCGCAACGCCGAGGCGCACCGCATCCCCGTCATGTGCCGCCCGGCCGGACGCGACCCCGGGCGCACGGCCATGCGGCTCGCCCTGGAGAACGGCCACGGCGTCGCGCTCTGGCACATCGACGGACACGCCTCGCGCACGTGTCCCGAGACGTGCGACACGCTGTACGCCAAGGCGGAGGAACTGCTCGGCACCGTCGGATCCCTCGCCGAACTCCCCGACCGCCTGCGGCACGTGCGCCAGGAGATCAGCGAGCACCGGGTCGAGCGCCCCTGGGCCGAACCCCTGGCACTGATGTACGACGACCCGCGCCGCCCGTTGCCTCCCGAGGACGCGGAACCCCTGGACGCGCCGCTGTGAGCGACGCGTGGCACGTACGGGACGCGTGGGCCGAGCGTCCGGAAACGCCTGTGGGGCGGGCCCGTTGTGGGTACATTTTCAGGGGCCCGTTGTGGGTGCACAACGCCCCCGTCGGCCAGGGCGTGGACGACCACCGACCGTCGACGAGGAGCACATCATGAGCGAGTGGTTCGTCTACCGCGGCACCGGGCAACCGGATCCGGCCGGCATCGACCGGCTGCCCGACCCGCCGGCGTGGCGGAGGTTCGACGCCCCGGTCGTGCCGTACGAGGTGCCGGGGCCCGACTCCTCCACCCGCCGCAGGCTGGGCGAGGACGCCGCCCCGCTGCCCATCCAGGACTCCGGCACCCTCGAACTCGTCAACGCCGCCCTTTACCTGCGGCGACCGCTCCTGGTCACCGGCGAACCGGGCGTGGGCAAGTCGACCCTCGCACACGCCATCGCCTACGAACTCGAGCTCGGCCGGGTCCTGGAATGGCCGATCGTCAGCCGCAGCGAGCTGCGCGACGGGCTCTACACCTACGACGCCATCGGCCGTCTCCAGGACTCCCAGCTGCCCGGCGACGACGCGTCCCGGGACATCGGCCGGTACATCAAGCTCGGCCCGCTCGGCACCGCGCTGCTCGCCGCCGACCGGCCCCGCGTGCTGCTCATCGACGAGCTGGACAAGAGCGACATCGATCTGCCCAACGACCTGCTGAACGTCCTGGAGGAGGGCAGGTTCGCCCTCCCCGAGCTGGAGCGGATCGCCGACCACACCCCGGTCGTCCAGGTCCTCACCGACGACGGCCGCCGCGTCGCGGTGACGGGCGGGCAGGTCCGCTGCCGGGCCTTCCCGTTCGTCCTCATGACCAGCAACGGCGAGCGCGAGTTCCCCGCACCGCTGCTGCGCCGCTGCATCACGCTCGACCTCAAGGCTCCGCGCGACGAACGCCTGGCCGCCCTGGTCCAGGCACACTTCGGACAGGGTTCGTACGACGACAACCGAGACCTGGTCGACCGCTTCACGCAGGCCGAGGCGGACGGTGCACTGCGCCCCACCGACCAGCTGCTCAACGCGATCTTCCTCGCTCAGCACGCGGCCCGGGGCGAGGTCCACCGGCGCGAGGAGATCTCCGACCTGCTGATGCAGCCCCTGGACCGGGGGCCGCGTTAGCCGATGACCGACCAGGCCCCCCACACCCGGCCCTGCGACGTGACCTCCACGCTCACGGCGCTGGTCGCGCGCATGCGGGACGCGGGCATCGGGCCCGGCGTGGAGGAACTCGCGGACGCGCTGTGGCTGGCCCGCTTCCTCCCGGCCCCGGCGGAGACGGCCCTCCCGTCCGCCGCGGACGGAGCCCGCACGGACCTCCCCTCGGCCGACGGCGACACCGGCCCGCCGTTGCCGCCCCCTCGCCCACCGGTCACGGACGGCGAACCGCAGTCGCCCGACGGGGCATGGCTGTTCGCCCCCGGGGCAGGCGCCGCCGACGGCACGTCTCCCATGGAGCCCATCCGCGTCCCGGCCGCACCCGCCCTGCCCGAACCCCTCGCCCTGCAACGGGGCTTACGGCCGCTGCAGAGGTACCGGGCGCCTGTCCGCCCCGTACCGCGCGTCCTGGACGAACACGCCACCGCCCACCGGGCCGCCGAGTCCCGGTTCCTCCTGCCGGTCCTGCGCACCGACCGGCGACGCGAGGCCCGCCTCATGCTCCTGATGGACGTCTCCACCTCGACCGTGGTGTGGCAGCAGGCGCTCGACGAACTGCGCCAGGTCTGCGTACGCGCCGGTGCCTTCCGTGAGGTGCGCGTGCGGTACCTGCACGAGACCGCAGGCGGACTGCCCGGTTGGGCCACCATCCCGGAACCTGCCGGTCCGCTGCACGCCCCCGAGCAGCTGAGCGATCCCACCGGGCGCTGCGTGACCCTGGTCCTCAGCGACTGCGCCGGGCCCATGTGGCGCTCCGGCCGTATACAGCGACTGCTGCACCGATGGGCCTCTGCGGCGCCCGTGGCCGTCGTGCAGCCGCTCCCGCAGCGGTTGTGGCTGCGGACCCACCTGCCCGCCCGGCGCGGGCTGCTCCACCGGCGGGAAGGGCCCGCGGGCGCACTGGAGTTCCGGCCCGACAAGGGACGGGCCGAGCGTGCCGCGCTGCCCGTGCCCGTGCTCGCTCCGCGCCGGGAGCCGGTGGAGGGCTGGGCACGTCTGGTGTCCGGCGCCACCGAGCAGTCGCTGGCGACGGCGGCGGGGTGGGTGCGCCCCGATCACCCGGCGTCCGGGGCGGCGGTCAGGGCCTCTGAGGAGCTGACCGGCCCGGACCGTGTCCGTGCGTTCTGGCGCCCGGCTTCCTCGGAGGCTCGCCGACTCGCCGTGTACCTGTCCGCGGTGCCCCTCTACCTGCCGGTCATGCAGCTCGTCCAGCACGCCATGCTGTCGGGAAGCGGCCCTGACGTGCTCTCCGAGGTGCTGCTCAGTGGCTTGCTCAAACGCCGGGAGGACCCGGACGACCCGTGGGCCGTGCGCTACGAGTTCCTGCCCGGAGTCGCCTCGGAACTACGGTCGCGGCTCGCGGTGGACGACGCCGATCTGCTGCTCAAGCACTGCTCCGACTACGTGGGGCGCCGGTTCGGGCGCGACGTGCGTAACTTCCCCGCCCTGGCCGGGGCGTTCCTGCGCGGCTCGGTCACCCCTGGTGAGGATCTGACGACGGCGGTCGCCTCGGACCTGGGCGAACCCGTCGGGTTGCGGGCGTTCGCCGAGGTGTCGGCGGAGCTGCTGCGGGACCTCGGCAAGCGGATGCCGGCCCTGCCGGTACGCGCGGAGCTGAGTGTGAGAGACCTGCTGGCGCGGGGCCGGGAGGCCCTCGAGCGGTTCCGGCAGGAGGGCTTGACCAGGGAACTCGACGCCGCAGTCGGGTATCTGCGGCAGGCGCTGGAGGCCGCTGGGGCGGAGCCGGAGCGGGCCGTGGCCGCGGTGAGGCTGGCCGACGCGCTGTGGTCCCGTTGGCAGGTGCGAGGCGTCGGGGAGGATCTCCGGGAGGCCTGGCAGACGATCGGCGACTTCGAGGACCTCAGCGCCTGGGGACGGGTGGTACGGGGACGTGTCTGCCTCGCGCAGGCCATGGAACTGGTCAAGCAGGACATCGGGTTCGACGGCATCCCCGACGGCCTCAGGCAGTGGGCCGCAGGGGCCGCGCTCGGCGACCACCGGGCGGAGGACTTCGCCCGTGCCGTGCTGCTGTACCTGGCCGACCGGGACCTCACCTCCGCACTGCACGACCCGGACACGACGGCCGAGCACCGGCACGGCACCGCGCTCACACTGACCTACCTCCGCCGGGTCGTCGCCGACTCGGGAGCGGACGCTGCCGGACCGGACGGCCCTTACCCGGCATCCGGCCCCGAGGAGTGGTACGTCACCCATCTGCACCGGGCCGTCGAGGCCGCCGACGCGGCCCTGGAGTCCTCCCAGGACGAACAGGCGTATGCGGCCAGGGGCCGGCTGTGGCTCGACCTGGCACGCCAGTACGCGGGGCACGGCCGTAGCTTGGCCGCCGCGCCGGACGAGCGCCGCGCGGCCGAGGCCGCCCTGCGCGCCACCGAGGACTTCCTGGCGGCGGTCCGTGAGGAGACCGCCCTCCCGGACACCGAGCGCTGCACGATCTGGCTGGACATGGCGAGCGCCATCGAGATCCACCAGCCGCCGCGCGACGACGGCCCAGAACGCCGCTCGCTGATGCACGCGGTGGAAGCGGCCCTGGAGGCCGCCGGTGACGACAAGGCGCTGAGGTTCGCCTGCCATGAGCGGGCCGCGCACATCCACCGCGCCCGCTATGACCGCTCCGGCTACCAGCTGCACCTGGACAGGGCCATCGACGCCTGGTCGGAGGCCGAACCACTGCTGGACGAGGACGACCCGCGGCGGCCCGACGTGCTGTCCGGCTTCGGGCGGGCCCTGCTCGAACGGGCGAGCACCGTGGACCTGCCCGGTGACATCACCCGGGCCATCGATCTGCTGCGCCGGGCGGTCGACGCTTCCTTCCCGGACGATCCCCGCCTGCCCCTGCGCAGGCAGCACCTGGGCACCGCCCACTTCCTGCGCTTCGGGCTTCACGAGGTGCTGTCCGACCTGTACGAGGCGGAGTGGCTGTTCGGCGAGGCGGCGCGGGGATCGGACGACCCCGGTTTCCTCGGGCAGTGCTGGCTCAACCGCGGGACCGCCCAGGAGTTCCTGCACAGCCGCACGGGCGTGCTCGCACGGCTGCACCAGGCGGCCGACTGCTTCTCCCAAGCAGCCGACCACGCCCGGGAGGCGGGTGACGACGAGACCCGCTCCGTCGCCCTGCAGTCCCGGGGACAGGTCCACGAGCGGCTCGGACGGACGGGCCCGGCCCTGGCCGACTACCGTCGTGCTCTGCCCCTCACGCAGGACTCCGCCCGCCGTGCACACCTCCGCTCCCGCATTGCCCGCATGGAATCCGAAACGGCCGACGAGTGACCGCGCCCGTCGACGACGCCCACATACCCCTGCCCGACGTCCCCCGGCCGGACCACACCGACCACCCGGTATTCGCGGCCATCCTCGCCGAGCTCCGGGCCCGGGAAGGCGAGTCCGTCGTCGTCGCCCAGTACGAGGACGCCCCGTGACGGCGCACCACCCGCCGTCGGCGCACCCGCCGTGGCCGCATGTCCTGCTCGACACCTCCACCCACCGGGCCACACCCTTCCGGCAGTTCGTGCTGAAGGTCCACAGCCGCTGCAACCTCGACTGCACCTACTGCTACCTCTACCGGGGCCAGGACTCCGGCTGGCGCGACCGCCCGCCGCGCGTGCCCGAGGACACCGTGCGGCACACCGCCGCCCGCATCGCCGAGCACGTCCGCGCCCACGGTCTCGACGGGATCCGTGTCGAGCTGCACGGCGGCGAGCCCCTCCTCACCGGCCCGGGCCCCGCCCTGGCCTACACCCGGGCCGTCCGCGAGGCAGTGCCCGCCGGATGCCGGGTCACCGCCACCCTGCAGACCAACGGCACCCGGCTCACGGGCCCGGCGCTCGACGTGCTCGCCGACGCCGGCATCCGGGTCGGCCTCAGCCTCGACGGTGGCCGCGCCGCCCACAACGCCCGCCGCGTCGACCGCGCCGGCCGCCCCGCCTGGCCCGCGGCCCGGGCGGCCGCCCGGGCGCTCGCCGCGCGCCCGGCCTGCTATGCGGGCATCCTGTGCACCATCGACCTGGACGCCGATCCGCTGGACGTCTACCGGTCGCTGCTGGAGCTGAACCCGCCCGCGGTGGACTTCCTCCTGCCGCACGCCAACTGGGGCCACCCGCCCCCCGGGGTCTTCCCGCAGCGCCCCGGACGCCACCGCCCGCACCCCGCCCCCTACGGTGACTGGCTGGTCACCGTCTTCGACGCCTGGTGGGACGAGCGGCGACTGCGCACCCGCGTCCGGCTCTTCCAGGAGATCGCCGCCCTGCTGCTCGGCGCGCCCAGCAGGGCCGAGGCCGTGGGACTGTCGCCGATGGCCGCCGTCGTGGTCGAGACGGACGGCGCGATCGAGCAGGTCGACTCGCTGAAGTCGGCCTACGCGGGCGCGGCGGAGACCGGGCTGGACGTCTTCCGGAACTCCTTCGACGAGGCCCTGCGCCACCCCGGCGTCGCCGCCCGCCAGCTGGGTGAACGGGCCCTGGCCGCGGAGTGCCGGGCCTGCCCGGTCGGGAGGGTGTGCGGAGGCGGCAACTACGTGCACCGGTACGCGCCCGGCACGGGCTTTCGCCACCCCAGCGTCTACTGCGCCGACCTGGAGCGGCTGGTGAGGCACATCGCCCGACGACTCGCACGGACCGCACGGGATGCGACTCCGGATAACTGATCACTCGTCAACTTTGCGCTGATCGAGCCCTTTTGACGCACAATTGAATAACCTGTGCACAGTCGTGACCAGGTTCAGTTGAGGGGACAGCGAGATGGCGGCGGAGCTCGGACACGTCACAGTGATCTTCGCCGGGCAGAGCGAATCCTGGGCCAAGTGGATCGACCACCAGATCCGGGCCGCCGGGCGGGCCACGACGCTGGTGCGCTGGAATCCGCTGCGGCGGCCGGCCACCGTCGAGGCGCTGGACGACCTGCTGAGTGCCCCGGGCCGGATCCTGCTCGTCATCGACGACTGGCACGAACAGCTGGACCGCGACCGTTTCGACGCCTGGGCCGGCGTGCTCAGGCAACTGCTGACGGAACACGGGGACCGGGTCGCCGCCGTCAGCGTCACCGCCCAGCCGATGCCCTCCGCCGTCATCGCCCTCGCCCCCGTCGAACTGCGCGGCCTCACTCCCGAGGCGGCCCGCGACCGCGTCCTGGACCTCGCGGGCATCGCGGGCCCCCTCACCCCGGACCTCAGTCGCGGCCCGCGTTTCCCGGACGACCCGCCGGCGGTGTGGGGCGGCGTACCCCGGCGCAACCACCGCTTCGTCGGTCGCTCCGAACTGCTGGAGCAGGTGTACGGAGCGTTCTCGGCGACCGGGCGGGACGGCGCCGCCGTGGCGTTGCGGGGGCCCAGCGGGAACGGCAAGACGCAGCTCGCGATGGAGTACGTCCACCGGTTCGCCGGGGAGTACGACATCGTCTGGTGGATCAGCGCCGCCCAGCGCGTCACCGCGCGCCAGCAGTTCGCCGAGCTCGCCCCGGCCATGGGTGTTCCGGGCACCGGCGACCTGTCGGCCACCATCAAGGCGGTACAGCGTGAGCTCGACCGCACCGCCCGCCCCTGGCTGCTCGTCCTGGACGGGGCCGAGGAGCCCGAGCGACTCAGCGGGCTGGTCCCCGACGGACGTGGACACGTCCTCGTCACCACCCACCGAGGTGAGTGGTCGGCCCACGCCGAGGTCATCGACGTGCCGGCCTTCGCGCGCCGGGAGAGTGTCGCGTTCGCCCGGCGGCGCGCCGCGCGGCTCACCGACCATGAGGCGGAGCGGCTCGCCCAGGCGGTGGAGGACATGCCGCTGCTGCTCGACCAGACGGCCGCTTGGCTCCAGCTCAACCCGGGCGTCCCCGTCAACGACTACATACGCGACATCCGGGACGGCAAGCCGGACCGATTCGGCGTCATGGCCTCCGGCCACCACCCGAAGTACGAGATCGCCTGGTCCAAGCTGATCAACACGCTGCGGGAGAGCCACGAACCCGCCTGGCAGCTGCTCAACCTCCTGGTCTGCTTCGCACACGACGTCGTCCCGGTACGCCTGTTGCAGACGGCCCGGCTCGCCGACCTGCCGCCCGAGCTGGCCGAACTGATCGCCGAGCCCAGCAGCTGGAACACCGCGCTGCGCAGGCTCTCCGAGGTCACCTCCATGCGCATCGAGTACGAGCAGGGCCCTCGTATGGACGCGCAGACCGTGGGCACGGTCCGTATGCACCGCCTGTTCCACCGGTTCGTACGGTCCGTGCAGTCGCCCCTCGACGCCGCGCGCTACTCCGCCGCCGCCCGCAGGGTCCTGGTCTCCGCCGACCCGCGCGACTCGGCCTCCGCCGGCAACTGGGCCCGATATTCCGTGATCATCCCGCACCTGGAACCGTCCGGTGCCCTGGAGGCCTCCAGCCAGGATGTCCGGGACCTCGTGCTGAACTGCATCGAGTACCTGCGGATGCGCGGCGAGTACCAAGACGGCTGGGCCTTGAGCCGGCTCGCGGTGGACAACTGGCGGCCCAGGTTCGGCGACACCGACCGGTCGGTCCTCGTCGCCGTCCACCAGCTCGGCAACATGCTGCGCAGACTCGGCCGGTACACCGAGGCGGAGCAGGTCGGCCAGGAGAACCTGCGGCGGCTGCGCGACGCCGGCGGGGTCCGTCCCATCGAAGTGATCCGCGCCAAGGACGGTCTCGGCGGCACACTGATGGCCCTCGGCCGCTACGCGGAGGCCCGGACCCTGTTCGAGGAGGCCGCTGAGAGCGCCGCGCGGGAGCTCGGCGGAGAGAACGTACCGCGCACCCTCAGCATCCGGAGCAACCTCGCCGTCGCCATCGGCTTACAGGGCCACTACACCGAGGCGCTCACCCTGCACCGCAGCGTCTTCGAGGCCCGGGTCCAGCTCCTCGGCGGCAAGGACGTCGCCACACTCAACTCGGCGCTGCGCAGCGCCTGGATGCTGCGGCTGCTCGGCCGTTACCGGGAGGCGATGACGATCCAGGGCCACAACTCCCGCGTCCACAGCCAGGTCCTCGACCGCCACCACAGCCAGACCCTGCAGGCCGAGCACAACCTGGCGCTGTGCGCCCGCCGGGACGGTGACCTCCAGTTCGCGTACGCCATGATGCGGGGCGTCCGGGAGAAGCTGCTGCGCCGACGCGGCGCTTCGCATCCCGAAACGCTCATGGTCTCCTGCGACTACGCGATGCTGCTGAGGCACATGGAGCGCGCAGCCGAGGCCAGGGAACTCGCCGAGCTCACCGCCGAGCGGTACGCGGACCTGCTGGGCGAACAGCACCCCTACTGCGTCGGAGCCCGGGACAACGTGGCCACCGTCCTGCGGGACATGGGGGATCGGCGCGCCGCTCTGGAGCTGTCCCTCACCACGGTCCGGGAGATGGAGCAGGCCGTCGGACGGGACCATCCATGGGCCATCGGCTGCGCCAAGAACGGGGTGGCCGCCCTCGCCGCCACCGGGGAGACGGACGCCGCGGCGGCTCTTGGCAGGGACGCCGCCGAACGCTCCGCGCGGGCGCTGGGCGACGATCACATCCTCACGATCAGCCTGCGCGCCGGTCTCGCTCTCGACCTGGCAGAACTGGGCCACCGCGCCGAGGCGGAGAAGCTGCACCACGACGTCGCCGCCCGGCTCACCGTCCTGCTCGGCCCGGACCACCCGCACACGCAGTACATCCTGGAACGCCACCGCCCCTACTGGGATTTCGAACCGCAGCCGATCTGACACTCCGGACGGCGAAGGGCCCGGCCCCGGGAGACATGTTCCCGGGGCCGGGCCCTGCTACGAGCCGGTGTCAGTGGCTCACGCGTCGAACACCTCACGCACCAGCTGCTCCTGCTCGGCCTGGTGCCGCTTCGCGGAACCGACCGCCGGGGAGGAGCTGTGCGGGCGCGAGATACGGCGCAGGCGCTCGCCGTGCGGGACGTCCGCGCCGACCGCCAGGTCCAGGTGGTCGATCAGGTTGAGCGCGATGAACGGCCAGGCACCCTGGTTCGCCGGCTCCTCCTGGGCCCACAGGTACTTCTCGGCGTTCGGGTACTTCTTGATCTCCGCCTGGAGTTCGGTACCCGGCAGCGGGTACAGGCGCTCGATGCGGATGATCGCCGTGTCCGTGACGCCGCGCTTCTGACGCTCGGCCTCCAGGTCGTAGTAGACCTTGCCGGCGCAGAAGACGACCTTCTTGACCGCGGCCGCGTCCACCGACGGGTCGCCGATGACCGGCTGGAACTGGCCGGTCGTGAACTCCTCCGCCTTCGAGGCCGCCGCCTTCAGGCGCAGCATCGACTTCGGCGTGAAGACCACCAGCGGCTTGTGGTGCGGGTTGTGCACCTGCCACCGCAGGAGGTGGAAGTAGTTCGACGGCGACGTCGGCATGGCGACCGTCATGTTGTTCTGGGCGCACATCTGGAGGAAGCGCTCCGGGCGGGCCGAGGAGTGGTCCGGGCCCTGGCCCTCGTAGCCGTGCGGCAGGAGCAGGACCACACCGGAGGTCTGGGCCCACTTCTGCTCGGCCGACGAGATGAACTCGTCCACGACCGTCTGCGCGCCGTTGACGAAGTCGCCGAACTGCGCCTCCCACATCACGAGCGCCTCGGGACGGGCCAGCGAGTAGCCGTACTCGAAGCCCATCGCCGCGTACTCGGAGAGGAGGGAGTTGTAGACGTTCAGGCGCGCCTGGTCCTCGGAGAGGTACTGCAGCGGCGTGTACTCGTCGCCCGTGCTGCGGTCGATGATGACCGCGTGGCGCTGGCCGAACGTACCGCGCTGCGAGTCCTGGCCGGCCAGGCGGACCGGGACGCCCTCCAGGAGGAGGGAGCCGACCGCGAGGGTCTCGCCCATGCCCCAGTCGATCGTGCCGTCCTCGACCATCGCCGCCCGGCGCTGCAGCTGCGGCAGCAGACGCGGGTGGACGGTGATGTGGTCGGGGATGTTGACCTGGGACTCGGCGATCCGCTTGACGACCTCCGTGGTCACCGCGGTGTTCACGGCGACCGGGAACTCGGCCTGCGGGTCGGAGGTCTCCACGATCGTCGGCTGCGAGGTGGCCTCGCGGACCTCCGTGAAGACCTTCTCCAGCTGGCCCTGGTAGTCCTGGAGCGCCTGCTCGGCCTCTTCCAGGGTGATGTCGCCGCGACCGATGAGGGACTCGGTGTAGAGCTTGCGCACCGAGCGCTTCTTGTCGATCAGGTCGTACATCAGCGGCTGGGTGAAGGCCGGGTTGTCCGACTCGTTGTGACCGCGGCGGCGGTAGCAGATGAGGTCGATCACCACGTCCTTGTTGAACGCCTGGCGGAACTCGAAGGCCAGGCGGGCCACGCGGACCACGGCCTCCGGGTCGTCGCCGTTCACGTGGAAGATCGGGGCCTCGATCATGCGGGCCACGTCGGTGGCGTACATCGACGAGCGCGAGGACTCCGGCGCCGCCGTGAAGCCGACCTGGTTGTTGATGACGATGTGGACCGTGCCGCCGGTGCGGTAGCCGCGCAGCTGCGACATGTTCAGCGTCTCGGCCACCACGCCCTGGCCCGCGAAGGCCGCGTCGCCGTGGATCGCCACCGGCAGGACCGTGAAGTCCGTGCCGCCCTTGCCGATGATGTCCTGCTTGGCGCGGGAGACGCCCTCCAGGACGGGGTCGACGGCTTCGAGGTGCGACGGGTTCGCGACCAGGGAGACCTTGATCTGCTCGCCGTCGAGGCCCGTGAAGGTGCCCTCGGCGCCCAGGTGGTACTTCACGTCGCCGGAGCCGTGCATCGACTTCGGGTCGAGGTTGCCCTCGAACTCGCGGAAGATCTGCGCGTACGACTTGCCGACGATGTTGGCGAGGACGTTCAGCCGGCCGCGGTGGGCCATGCCGATGACGACCTCGTCCAGGCGGGACTCCGCCGCCGAGTCCAGCACCGCGTCCAGCAGCGGGATGACGGACTCGCCGCCCTCCAGGCTGAAGCGCTTCTGGCCGACGTACTTGGTCTGCAGGAAGGTCTCGAACGCTTCGGCGGCGTTCAGACGGCGCAGGATGCGCAGCTGCTCCTCGCGCTCCGGCTTGGAGTGCGGGCGCTCCACCCGGTCCTGGATCCACTTGCGCTGCTTGGGGTCCTGGATGTGCATGAACTCGATGCCGGTGGTGCGGCAGTACGAGTCGCGCAGGACGCCGAGGATGTCGCGCAGCTTCATCATCGACTTGCCGGCGAAGCCGCCGACGGCGAACTCGCGCTCCAGGTCCCACAGGGTGAGGCCGTGCTCGGTGATGTCCAGGTCGGGGTGCTTGCGCTGCTGGTACTCCAGCGGGTCGGTGTCGGCCATGACGTGGCCGCGGACCCGGTAGGAGTGGATCAGCTCGAAGACGCGGGCGGCCTTCGTGACGTCGTCGTCGTGGCTGGCGTCGATGTCCTTGAGCCAGCGGACCGGCTCGTAGGGGATGCGCAGCGCCTCGAAGATCTCGTCGTAGAAGTTGTTCTCGCCGAGCAGGAGGTTCGCGACCTGGCGGAGGAACTCGCCGGAGGCGGCGCCCTGGATCACCCGGTGGTCGTAGGTCGACGTGAGCGTCATGACCTTCGAGATGCCGAGCTTGTTCAGGGTGTCCTGGGAGGTGCCCTGGAACTCCGCCGGGTAGTCCATGGAGCCGACGCCCATGATCACGGACTGGCCGGGCATCAGACGCGGCACCGAGTGGACCGTGCCGAGACCGCCGGGGTTGGTCAGGGAGACCGTGACACCGGAGAAGTCGTCCATCGTCAGCTTGCCGTCGCGGGCGCGGCGGACGATGTCCTCGTAGGCCTGCCAGAACTCGAAGAAGTTCAGCGTCTCGGCCCTCTTGATCGCCGCGACGACCAGCTGGCGGTCGCCGTTCGGCTTGACCAGGTCGATGGCGAGACCGAGGTTGACGTGTTCCGGCTTGACCAGGGTCGGCTTGCCGTCCACCTTCGCGAACGAGTAGTTCATCGCCGGCATCGCCTTGATGGCCTGGACCATCGCGTAGCCGATGAGGTGCGTGAACGAGATCTTCCCGCCGCGCGCCCGCTTGAGGTGGTTGTTGATGACGATGCGGTTGTCGAACAGCAGCTTCACCGGGACCGCGCGCACGGACGTGGCCGTGGGCAGCTCCAGGGAGGCGTCCATGTTCTTCGCGACCGCGGCGGCGGGGCCGCGCAGGACGACCTGCTCGGGACCCGAGGGGGCCTCACCGGTGGGTTCGGCCTTCGGCTTCGCGGCGGCGGGCTTGGCGGCCGGGGCGGCCTTCGCCTGAGCCGGTGCCTGCGCCTGGGCGGGAGCCTGAGCCGGGGCCTGCGCGGCGGGCTTCGCCTGGGCGGGAGCCGGCGCGGCGGCCGCGGGCTTCGGCGCCGCCGGGGCGGGGGCCGCAGCCTGGGCCGGGGCGGCCGGGGCCGCCGGCTGAGCGGTGGTGGTCCCCGCGGCCCCCGCGGCCGCGGTACCCGCCGGAGCCGAGGCGGCAGCGGCGCCCGGCTTGTAGTCGGCGAAGAAGTCCCACCAGGCTCGGTCTACGGAATTCGGGTCCTGGAGGTACTGCTGATAGATCTCGTCGACGAGCCACTCGTTGGCACCGAACGACGCGGCAGGGTTCTTCCCCGCTTGGTCGGTGTCGGTCGAGATGCTCGAGTTACTGGGGGACTGTGGCGACACGGCGGCAACCGCCCTCTTCCGCTTCACAAGATGATGGACAGCGGGAATCAAGGCTACGCCCCCAGGACCGGGTAGGTCAGGTCGGGCCCGTTCAACGTCGTGCAAGTCACATCTTGAAGTGTGTTTCGGGGCTTGAAATGGCGGGAAACAAGCGTGGTTCCGCTTAAAGAGGGAAGGGCGGGGCAGGGCCTCGGGCGCCGACGGCGCGGGCCTGTGCCTGATCACACGTGTCCGTCAGCGCGGACGCCCGTGGATCTTGTGGCTCCGCTTCGAACTTTACGTCAACTTGGCACAGATGGAAGTCCCGGAAGAGTGACAAGAATCCGGCAACCCCGCTCGGATTCGGCCACTCCGATCCGCCCGCCGTGCAGATCCACCGCCCAGCGCGCGATGGCCAGGCCGAGCCCCGTACCGCCGTCGCTCCCCGGTCCCTGCGGCCGCTTGACGTTGCCGCGGTTGAACCGCTCGAAGACGCGGTGCCACTCGGACTTCGGAATGCCGGGGCCCTCGTCCAGGACCTCCAGCTCCAGCGACTCCGGCAGCGCGCCGCGCCGCGCCTTGACCGTCACACGGCCGTGCGGCGGGCTGTGCTTGACCGCGTTGTCGATGAGGTTGGCCACGACCTGGTGGATGCGCTCCGGGTCGGCGTGCGCGGTCAACTCCGGCGGGTGCACGTCGAGGTGCAGATGGACGTCCGTACGGGTGTGACTGCCCGAGCCGGTGGCGATGCCCGCGCGCACGGAGGCGACCATGTTGGCCTCCTTCAGCACACCGGACAGGTACGGCCACACCTCGAACCGCCGCTGTTTCAGCGGTACGACGCCGTTGTCCAGCCGGGACAGGTCCAGCAGCGTCTCCACCAGCCGGCCGAGCCGCTCGGTCTGCTTCAGCGCCGTGCGCATCGTCTCCGGGTCGGCCTGCGTGACGCCGTCGACGATGTTCTCCAGCACCGCGCGCAGGCCCGCGATGGGCGTGCGCAGCTCGTGCGAGACATTCGCCACGAGTTCCTTGCGCTGGCTGTCCTGCGCCTCCAGCTCGTCGGCCATGGCGTTGATCGTCACGGCCAGGTCGCCCAGCTCGTCACGGCGGTTCTCCCGCGTCCGGCGGGTGTAGTCGCCCTGCGAGATGGAACGGGCCACGGCCGTCATCTCGTCCAGCGGTGCGGTGAGCGAATGGGCCACGAACTGCGTAATGAGCAGTGTGGCGATCATCGAGAAGACCGTGATGAAGCGCAGCTCCGTCTTCGTGTGCACCGCGATCACCGACAGGCCCGTGGTGATCAGCACCGAGATGACGACCAGCGCGCCCAGCTTGGTCTTGATCGAGAACGGGCTCACCCCGCCCCAGGGTTCCGGCTCCCGGGGGTTTCTCCGTGCGGCCGGCCCGCCGCTCATGGCGTCGGGGTCTCCAGGGCGTAGCCGACGCCGTGCACCGTACGGATCCGCTCGGCGCCGATCTTCCGGCGCAGCGCCTTGATGTGGCTGTCGACCGTGCGGGTGCCGGAGGCGTCCGCCCAGTCCCAGACCTCGGCGAGCAGCTGTTCGCGGGAGAGCACCGCGCGCGGGGTGTTCGCCAGGCACACGAGGAGATCGAACTCGGTGGGCGTGAGGTGAACATCCTCACTGCGCACCCGGACCCGGCGCTGCGCGTGGTCGATCTCCAGCTCGCCGAGGCGCAGGATGCCGCTGCGCGGCGTCGCGGCGGCCAGCGCGGCCCGCTCCACGCGGCGCAGCAGCACGTGCACGCGCGCCGCCAGCTCCCGCATCGAGAACGGCTTCGTCATGTAGTCGTCGGCGCCGACACCGAGCCCGACCAGCATGTCGGTCTCGTCGTCGCGCGCGGTGAGCATCAGCACCGGCACCGGCCGGGCGGCCTGCACGCGCCGGCAGACCTCCAGACCGTCGAAACCGGGCAGCATGATGTCGAGGATCAGCAGGTCGGGCTGCCAGGCCTCGGCCGTGTCGACGGCGGCCGGACCGTCACCCGCTGTTTGCACGAGGAATCCCTCGGCTCGCAGGCGGGTCGCGATGGCGTCCACGATCGTGGCGTCGTCCTCGACGACGAGAACCCGGCGCTGTGCGCCCGGTGTAGCCGTCGCCGAACCGTTGTGGGAGGTGTGTGTCTGCTCCATCGCCCGCCCCTGGGGTGTGCTTTCCGGAATCAGTGGGGTGATTCCTCGGTCTGCGCATGGTTGCGATTGACGCTTGAATGATCGGCGTCAGAGGAGCAGCGTACGGGGAGTCAGCACACCTTTGCTATCCAGGGCTGATGCCGAGGTGCACGACGTCCGGAACGCCCCGGGCAACCGGGATCTCTTCGGTACGCACCTGTTGGAACCCGACATTCCGCAGGGTTTCTTCGAATTCCGGGGAGGGCTGGGCGGACCAGACCGCGAGCACCCCGCCGGGCCTCAACACCCGTACGCAGCTTGCCAGTCCGGCTTCCCCGTAGAGGATTTCGTTGCTCTCCGTGACGGTCCAGCCGGGTCCGTTGTCGATGTCGAGGCACAGGGCGTCGTACGTGTCGGATGTCTCATTGACGTAGGCCACGAGATCCGCTTCGACGATTTCCGTGCGGGGGTCGGCGAGGGCCTCGGCGGAGAAGGGGGAGAGCGGGCCGTCGCGATGCCATTCGACAATCGCGCGCTCCCGTTCCACGACCGTGATCCCTCCCCAGCGAGGGTTCGCCGCCGCGTGGGCGAGGGAGAACCCGACGCCGAGTCCGCCGATCAGCACCTCCGGGCGGTCCCGGCCGGTCAGGGCGTCCAGGGCCGCGTCGACCAGCCGCCGCTCCGAGCGGCCGTCCGAGGTGTCCATCAGGAAGCAGCCGTTCGCGATGATCTCCAGCCGGCCGCCGTGCCGTCGCAGCACGACCTCGCCGTGCGGGCCCTGGCGACGGTCCAGCACGAGGGGGGTGTCGTTCGAGGTGGGCATCCGAGCATCCTGGCAGGTGAGGGGCGTCCGGCGCCAAGCATTACGGAGGGGCCGGCAGGGGACGCCGTGCGCTGCTGTCAGGTTGCTGTGAATCGGGTCTCGCGTGGCGCCCGTCACAGACAGGGGACGAAGGTGCGCGAAGGGTGGGACATGACGGAAGGAGCGCCCGCCGTGGACCGCACTGCGCCGGCCGACGAGACGGCCACGCCGACGCCTTCGGACGCGCCCGTTTCCGAGGTGCCGGCGCTGCTGGACGGGGTGCCGCGGCAGCGGGCCGGCGGCCGGGTGCCGTGCGGAACCGCGGGCCCGGACGTGCGAGAGCCCACCGCGGTGGAGAAGCCCCGGCTCCGGACACCGCGGCTGTGGCGGCTGCTCCCCACTCCCACGGGTACGCCGTTCACGTTCGGCTACGGGATCGTCCTCTGTCTGACCTCGCTGTTCTCCGCGTACGCGGACCCCGTCCTGGTGCACGCCCTGCTCCAGGGCTCCAGTACGGATGTGGCGCACCTGGTGCGGACGCCGGAGCTGGTGCTGGTCGGCAGCGCGCTGTGGCTCGCGGGCGGGGTGGCCTCGCCGTTCGCGATCGGGTTCGTGCTTGTGCTGACCGCGCTGGAACGGCGGATCGGCGGCCTGCGCACGGCCGGTGTCTTCCTGCTCGGGCACGTCCTCGCGACCCTGGCGACCGAGGTCCCGGTCGGGCTCGCGGTGCTGGCCGGGCAGCTCCCCGAGAGCTCGCTGCACCGCCTCGACTACGGCGTCAGCTTCGGCGTCGCCGCCGGCACCGGCGCCCTGGCCGGACTGCTGCCGCTCCGGCTGCGCGTGCCGCTGCTGGCCGGCTTCGGCGGGATGCTGCTCCAGGACCTGCTCGCCCTCACCGACCCGTTGACGAACTGGGGGCATCTGATCGCCCTGGCCATCGGTGTCGCGACCTGGCCGGTGCTCCGGCGGTGGCGGGACAGGCCCACCGGCCCGCTCGGACCGGCCCGGCGCTGAAGGCGGGGCCGCTCAGTTCCGCGGGTCGTGCTTCGCGCTGGTGAGCACGGCCACCACCTCCCAGCCCAGCGCCTCGTACAGCCCCCGCCCCGCGGGCGTACCGGCGAGCACACCGGTGTGTGCCCCCTGCCGAACGGCGGCGCTCTGCAACGTCCGCATGACGAGGCTGCCGAGTCCCTTGCGGCGATGCTCCGGCGCCGTCTCGATCTGGTCGGCGACGGCGGTGGCGCCGGTCGGGGCGATCTGGCCGCGCGCCGCCAGCGAACCGTCCGGCGCGGCCACCATCACGCGCGTCACTCCGCCGCGCGACCAGCTGCGCAGCCGGTAGCCGTCGGGCACGTCCGGAACGTCCGCCGGAGTCAGCGGGACGGTCATCAGGTATCCGGGCTCGGGGTCGATCCACCAACTGCCGTCCAGCCAGCCGGCGACCACCGACGGGTCCCGGAAGGCCTTCAGCCAGACCCCGGCCCCGGTCACCGCACCGGCCACCTTGCGGACGGCCGTCTCGTCGAGGTCGTCGCCGGTCGCGCCGAACACATGCCGGGTGACGTGTCCGTTCGCCCCCACGTCGATCGTGCAGCCCCACGGCTCGGTCACGGGCGGAGCGGCCCCGCGCGACACGATCCACCCGTCCACCCACGCCTGCACGGTCCTGTCCACGCCACCCCTAGGTAATAGGCGATCGCTGTATTGGTCTGTTACGTCGCCGACTCTACGGCCCCGATCACCCCTGACGTCACGGTCGATCGCTCACAGCGAACGGCGGGTGGGGAACATCCGGCGCCTCCCGAGCATTGAGTCGGCATAGCTCAACTTGACTGCCGAAGGGGAGATCATGGCTTCGACGTCCACACCGCTCACCCTGCCCGTGCTGCCGCTCGACGACGAGGTCGTCCTGCCCGGGATGGTGGTCCCGCTGGACCTGAGCGACTCCGAGGTCCGTGCCGCGGTGGAGGCCGCCCAGGCCGCTGCTCGGACAACACCCGGAAAGCCCCGGGTACTCCTGGTGCCGCGCATCGACGGCACCTACGCCGGCACCGGTGTCCTCGGCACCGTCGAGCAGGTGGGCCGGCTGGCCGACGGTGATCCGGGCGCGCTGATCCGCGGCCGGGGCCGGGTGAAGATCGGTGCGGGGACCACGGGCCCCGGCGCGGCCCTCTGGGTCGAGGGCACCAGCGTCGACGAATCCGTCCCGGAGCCGCTGCCCGGGCAGGTCACCGAACTGGTCAAGGAGTACAAGGCCCTCGCCACCGCCTGGCTGCGCAAGCGCGGCGCCTGGCAGGTCGTCGACCGGGTGCAGGCCATCGACGACGTCTCGGCGCTCGCCGACAACTCCGGCTACTCGCCGTTCCTGACCACCGACCAGAAGGTCGAGCTGCTGGAGACCGCCGACCCGGTGGCCCGGCTGAAGCTCGCCACCCAGCAGCTGCGCGACCACCTCGCCGAGCAGGACGTGGCCGAGTCCATCGCCAAGGACGTCCAGGAAGGCGTCGACAAGCAGCAGCGCGAGTTCCTGCTGCGGCGCCAGCTCGAAGCGGTCCGCAAGGAGCTGCGCGAGCTGAACGGCGAGCAGGAGGGCGAGGAGTCCGACGACTACCGCTCCCGGGTGGAGGCCGCCGACCTGCCCGAGAAGGTGCGGGAGGCCGCGCTCAAGGAGGTCGACAAGCTGGAGCGGTCCTCCGACCAGTCGCCCGAGGGCTCCTGGATCCGCACCTGGCTCGACACGGTCCTGGAGATGCCGTGGAACGAGCGCACCGAGGACGCCTACGACATCCAGGGCGCCCAGAGCGTCCTCGACGCCGAGCACTCCGGACTGCAGGACGTGAAGGAGCGGATCACCGAGTACCTGGCGGTGCGCAAGCGGCGTACCGACCGGGGGCTGGGCGTGGTCGGCGGGCGGCGCGGCGGTGCCGTGCTCGCGCTCGTGGGGCCGCCCGGCGTCGGCAAGACCAGCCTGGGCGAGTCCGTCGCCCACGCGATGGGGCGCAAGTTCGTCCGCGTCGCCCTCGGCGGCGTCCGCGACGAGGCGGAGATCCGCGGTCACCGCCGCACGTACGTCGGTGCCCTGCCCGGCCGGATCGTCCGTGCCATCAAGGAGGCCGGGTCGATGAACCCGGTCGTGCTCCTCGACGAGATCGACAAGGTGGGCTCGGACTTCCGGGGCGACCCGGCCGCGGCCCTGCTCGAAGTGCTCGACCCGGCGCAGAACCACACCTTCCGGGACCACTACCTGGAGGTCGAGCTGGACCTGTCGGACGTGGTCTTCCTCGCGACCGCCAACGTCCTGGAGGCGATCCCGGAGGCCCTGGCGGACCGGATGGAGATCGTCCGCCTGGACGGCTACACCGAGGACGAGAAGGTCGTCATCGCCCGCGACCACCTGCTCCCGCGCCAGCTGGAGCGGGCCGGGCTCGACAAGGACGAGGTGGCCATCGACGAGGGCGCGCTGCGCAAGCTCGCCGGCGAGTACACGCGCGAGGCGGGCGTGCGCAACCTGGAGCGGTCGATCGCACGGCTGCTGCGCAAGGTCGCGGCCCAGCACGAACTGGGCGAGCGGGAGCTGCCGTTCACCGTCCGGGACGAGGACCTGCGCTCGCTGATCGGGCGGCCGCACCACGTGCCCGAGTCCGCCCAGGACCCGGCCGAGCGCCGGACGTCCGTGCCGGGCGTGGCGACGGGCCTGGCGGTGACGGGCGCCGGCGGTGACGTGCTGTACGTCGAGGCGTCGCTGGCCGACCCGGAGACGGGCGCGGCCGGACTGACCCTGACCGGTCAGCTGGGGGACGTGATGAAGGAGTCCGCGCAGATCGCGCTGAGCTTCCTGCGCTCCCGCGGTGCCGAGCTGGAACTGCCGGTGGGTGATCTGAAGGACCGGGGCGTGCACATCCACTTCCCGGCGGGCGCGGTCCCCAAGGACGGCCCCAGCGCCGGCGTCACGATGACGACGGCCCTCGCCTCGCTGCTGTCCGGCCGCCTGGTGCGCACGGACGTGGCGATGACCGGCGAGGTCTCGCTGACCGGCCGGGTCCTGCCGATCGGCGGCGTGAAGCAGAAGCTGCTGGCCGCCCACCGCGCCGGGGTCACCACCGTGATCATCCCCAAGCGCAACGAACCCGACCTGGACGACGTCCCGGCTCAGGTGCTGGACAAGCTCGACGTCCACACCGTCACCGACGTCCGCCAGGTCCTTCAGCTGGCGCTCGCGCCCGCAACGGCGGACGCGGCGCCGGAGGTTCCGGTGGCCGCGTGACGGAGGTCATCGGATGAGGGAAGGCCCGGGTCCCGTGAGGGAGGCCCGGGCCTTCACCCTGGGGCGGCCCTGTGGACGCGCGCCCCGTGACCTGCGGAATACTTGCCGAACTGCGGCGACGGCCGCGGAGGGCGGAAAATGCAGGTAGCGGGCGACGACCGAGGCGGGGCTCACGTGCACGAGGACGGCAACGACGACGGACACCGGGACCCCTCCCTGGCCGGAACCGGTGTGGATCAGACTGCCTTTCTGGCGCTGGAGCGGGAGCTGACCGTGCTGCTGCGGCGGGCCCGGGCCAGCCAGGGCGAGATGGCCCGGGAGGTCCACCCCGATCTGGAGTCGTCCGCGTACGGCCTGCTCGTACGGCTGGACGAGTGCGGCAATCAGCGGGCCACCGAGCTCGCCGCCTACATCGGCG
The DNA here is from genome assembly GCF_040613735.1 of Streptomyces sp. NPDC006235. NCBI lineage: Bacteria > Bacillati > Actinomycetota > Actinomycetes > Kitasatosporales > Streptomycetaceae > Streptomyces > Streptomyces sp. NPDC006235. Next base: position 193,504 of record NZ_JBEXSR010000008.1, on the reverse strand, counting down.
TCGGCAAGGCCACGATGTCCCGCCAGCTGCGCGCCCTGGAAGAACTGGGTCTGATCGCCCGCGAGCCCGACCCCGCCGACGGACGCGCCTGGCTGGTCGCCCTCACGCAGGAGGGCCACGACCGGGTCCGCCGGGTGCGCGAGGCCCGCCGCGCCCGGTACGCCGGCCGCCTGGCCGACTGGGACACCCACGAGGTCACGGAACTGGCCCGGCTGCTGCACCAGCTCAACCGGGGCATGGAGAAGTAGCACCGCACCCGGCCCAGGTGGCTAGAACTCGACGTACACGACCGTAGCGTCGTCGTGCGCCTTGCTCGGGCCCGGCAACGACCTGGCCGGATCCGCCCGCTCCAGCGTCCGCACCCGGTCCACCAGCGCCTGCGGTCCCTCCTTGCGCAGGAGGTGGAAGCAGTCCGTCCAGTCGCCCTCCTGGAACCGCTCCACCCAGCGGGCGGCGCCGTCCGTCAGGGCGGCCAGGGCACGCACCTCGCGCCGGGGCAGGGTGCCGGTCACCGCGCGCCGGGCCACCGAGGGATCGGCCGCCGCCGTGAAGAAGCCGCCCTCCCGGTTGCGGTAGGTGGAGTCCACCAGCGCGTCCGTGACCAGGGCCGAGCGGGGGAGAAGGGCCAGCCGGTCGTCCAGCAAGGGCGTCACCACACCGTCCGGGGACTCCACGAGGAGCGCCGAGTCCGACAGGACCAGGTACTCCACCGCCTCCGGAGACCAACGGGCCACGACCACCGTGGCCTGAGGGGTGCGGGGGTGAGAAAGGTCACAGGTTGAGGCATGTGCCTCGGCGGTACGCGCGATGGCGCGGGACAAGACGTCGACCAGAGGGATATCCGGGAGTGAAACGGTCAGTTCGGTCAGGGCTCCGCCGAGGCGCGCGGTGAACCAGGGGACGGAATGCAGACAACCCGTCCCGCTCGTCGGCGGTGTGACACCGTCCAGGACGACGACCGAACCGCCCTGTCCGGAGGCCGGTAGTCCGACACTGGCGAAGTCCTCGTTGGGGCGGTCCGTGTCTCCCGGTTCCGAGGCGAGTTCCGTACGCATCCAGCCAGTCTGCACGAGCCCTTCACAAGGTCCGCAAAACGCTGGCAAAGGTTGCCGGACCGGTGCGGCCATGCAGGTCGGGCGCCCCGTTTGGGATGGAATGATTTGTTCCGGGAAGGCGTGGTGGCGAATACTGCCACCGCCCGCGCACGGCGTCCAACCGGCCCGCCGCGCAAGGCCGCTGCAAGGGCCGGCGGAACTTGCCCCCCAACTCCCCTCCGAGGTTCACTCCTTCGGGTGGCGGGTCAGGTGATGCACGTGCGCTGCCCACCGGCGCTGGGAGGGTCGGGAAGTGTACCTGGAGTACGCACCAGTTGACGGAGCGTCATCCGGGCCCATGAGTTCACGAGTCAGGAATGCGAGCACCGGTGCAGATGTCGCGGCCTCGTCGCACAGGCAAGCAGACGGCCCCCGTTCAGGGCGCTGAGTCGACGCCCCCCACCGGCAAGGGCCGCCCCACCCACGTACGCAACCGGCTCATCGTCGCCGTGGCCGTGGTCGCCGCGGCCATCGCCGGTGCGGGCACCCCGTCCGTCCTCGCCGCCTCCGGGCAACTCCACGACTCCCAGGAGCTCGTGACGCTCGCCGAGCAGACGCAGGACGCCCTCGTCCTCGCGCACTCCCTCGCCGACGAGCGCGACGACGTCACCTCCTACATAGCGGCCGGTCGCCCCAAGTCCAAGGCACCCTCCGAGCAGCGCAGCGCCCGCGTGGACCGGCAGGTCGAAGAGCTGCGCGCCGACACCGACACGCCCGCCTCGCTCCGCTCCGACCTCGACGACATCGCGGCCGTACGCCGAGCGGCGCTCACCGGCAAGAGCAGCGCCCTCGAAGCGCACCAGGCGTACTCCGCCGCCATCACCGAACTCCACCGGCTCGCCGAGCAACTGGCGCAGCAGACGCCGCCGCGCGCGGGCTCCGGCGGACAGGCCCTGGCCGAACTGGACTCCGCCGTCCAGCAGGCTGCCGCGGCCCGGGGGCTGCTGCTCGCCGCCCTCAGCGTGCCGCGCGGCACCGAGACGGTCATCGACCCGGTCACCGGCCTGCCGACCGAGACCTCCTCGGATGCCGACAGCCGGCAGCGCGACGCCCTGAGCGCCGCCGCCCAGCAGGCCCGGCTGCGCTCCGACGCGGCCCTGGCCGACTTCCGCGACACCGCACCCAAGGCGGCCCGCACCTCGTTCGACAACACGGTCACCGGCACCGAGGTCAACTCCGCCGAGAAGTACCTCGCCACGCTCACCGACCAGCCGACCCTCTCCAGCGGCGAACGCTCCACCAACGCCCGAAAGCTGGACACGGCCCTCTCCGCCCGGGTCGACCTGATGCGCGGCGTGGAGTCCGCCCTCTACGACCGCCGCACCAAGGACCTGGAGGCGCTGCGCGACGACGACGTCACCGCGCTGGAGATCCGCATCGCCGTCCTCGGCGCCCTGATGCTGCTCGCCGTCGGCGTCGCCACGGGCATGGCCCGCAGCCTCACCCGCCCCCTCGCGGTCCTGCGCCTGGGCTCGAAGCGGCTGGCCGAGGCGGAGGTCCCGGCGGCCGAGGAACCCGTCAAGTTCACCGGCCGCAACGACGAGTTCGCCCAGGTCGTCCGCTCCGTCAACGCCCTGCACGCGCACACCGTCGCCCTCACCGAGCGGATCTCCACCCTGGAATCCGACCGCAAGCACCTCGTCGGCCAGCGCCAGAAGATGGCCGACGCTCGCGAGGAACTGCGCGGCGAACTCGCCGAGTCCGCCGCCCAGCTGGAGCGGCTGCGCACGGCCATCGGCGGCACGTTCGTCAACCTCGCGCTGCGCACGCTCGGCCTGGTCGAGCGGCAACTGGCCGTCATCGAGAACCTGGAGGAGCGCGAGCAGGACCCGGACCGCCTCGCCACGCTGTTCAAGCTCGACCACTTCGCCACGGTCATGCGCCGGCACAGCGAGAACCTCCTCGTCCTCGCCGGCACCGAGCACGTCCAGCACGCCGCCGGGCCCGTGCCGCTCGTGGACGTCGTCCGCGCGGCGGTCAGCGAGATCGAGCGGTACGAGCGGGTCCGGATCGCCGCGCTGCCGCCGCACGCGCACATCGCCGGGTTCGCCGCGGACGACCTGTCCCACCTGCTGGCCGAACTCCTGGAGAACGCCACCTCGTTCTCGCCGCCCGACCTGCCCGTCGAGATCTCCGGCTGGCTGCTGGAGAACGGCGAGGTCATGATCTCCGTCCAGGACGAGGGCATCGGCATGGCCGAGGACCGGCTGGAGCGCCTGAACGCCCGCCTCGCCGACTTCGACCCGGAGGCGCCGTACGACCAGGAGGGCGAGGACGGTCTCGGCCTCGGCCTGTACGTCGTGGCCCGCCTCGCTCACCGGCACGGTGTGCGCGTGCAGTTGCGCGAGCAGAAGCAGGGCGGTGTCGCGGCGGTCGTCGTCCTGCCCCGCACCCTGCTGGCGGCGGCACCGGCGGCGGCCGTCCCGGCCTCCGGCCCGCTCTCCGGCACCGGCCACACCGTCGCCTTCCCCGGCGCCGACGCCGAGGCCAACTCCAACGTCCTGCACGGCCGCGCGGGCAACGGGGACCCGCTGGTGGCACTGGCGGAGAAGGCGGTACGGCGCGAGGAAACGGTGGAGGAGGCGGAGCACCACCCGGAACCGACACCGGCGGAAACCCCTGCCGAGACCACGATGGAGCTGCTGGCCCCGATCCCGCAGGACGAGCCGGCCCCGGCGGACCACGCGCCCGCGGCCGCCGACGGCGCATCCGCCCCACAACAGGGGCCACCCGCACCCGACGACGAAACCCGCACGGGGGGTGCGGGTGGGAACGACTCCGCCGGTGGGGGCCCCTCCCGCTCGAGCGAAGCCGAGAGTGGGGGAGAAGCCGAGGCGGAACACGAACGCGCACCCCACGACGAAGAGGACCGCGTCACCGACAAGGGCCTCCCCAAGCGCACACCCAAGATCACCACTCCGACCACCGCCCCACGCCAGCGCAGCGGCTCCGTGGACGCCGAAGCCCTCCGCCGCCGCCTCGGCGGCTTCCGGCAGGGCGCCCAGGCCGGCTACCGCGAGGTGGAGGCGGAGATCGCCGAGAAGACGGCCTCGCACAGGCGGCCGGACACCGGCGCAGCAGGACCAGCTGAATCCGAAGAAGCCACGGGGGGCACAGTCGAGGAGGCAAGCAGTTGACCGCTCCCAGTACCTTCGGACTGATCGGACTGAGCAGTGAGGCCCGCAACCTGCACTGGCTGCTGACCAACCTGGTCGAGGAGGTACCCGGCATCCTCTCGGTCGCGGTCGTCTCCTCCGACGGACTGCTCCTGCTGTCCTCCGACGACCACCGGAACCAGCAGGCCCGTCAGGCCCTCCAGGGCCGCGGGGCCAAGAAGACCGGCCCGCGCGGCTCCGCCGCCGACCTGGCCACCATCGTCTCCGGCATCGGCAGCCTCACCGTCGGCGCCGCGAAGCTGATGGACTCCGGCGGGGTCCGGCACACGATGGTCGCGATGGACGAGGGCAGCCTGTTCGTGATGTCCATCAGCGACGGCTCGCTGCTCGGCGTCCACGGCTCCGCGGACTGCGACATGAGCGTGGTCGCGTACCACATGGCCCTGTTCGTGGGCCGCGCCGGTCACGTCCTGACGCCCGAACTCCGCAGCGAACTGCGGAAATCCCTGGAGGATTCCCAGACGACGGGGAGCGCACGATGAGCAGTACGCCGAAACAGCACCTCCCGGTCCGCGGCGGTGACCGCAAACCCGCCCGGGTCCGCCCCTACTCGCTCACCGGTGGCCGCACCCGCTTCGGCCACGTCCTCCTCGTGGAGACCTTCGTGGCGAGCACCGCCGCGCTGGACGCCCCGGAGGAGCGCAGGGAACTGACGAACGGCGACCTCTCCACCCGCGTCATGCCGGAGCTGAGGGCCATCGTCGAACTGTGCCGCCGGATGCGTACGGTGGCCGAGATCGCCGCGCTGCTGAAGATGCCGCTCGGCGTGGTCCGCGTGCTCCTCAGCGACCTCGCGGACCAGGGAAAGATCCGTGTGTACGGGACGGGCACCGGCCATGGCACGGGCCGCCCGGACCGAGCTCTGCTGGAAAGGGTGCTGAGTGGACTCCGTCGTCTCTGACGCCGCTCACGGCGTCGCTGGTACATCCCCGTTCGCCCAGCCCGGCGAGAGCATGCACGCCTGGGAGACGGACCGCACCCGCGCCCCCATCGCCACGAAGATCGTGGTGGCCGGCGGCTTCGGCGTGGGCAAGACCACGCTGGTCACCGCCGTCTCGGAGATCACGCCCCTGCAGACCGAGGCGCTGATGACCGAGGCGAGCGAGGCCACCGACGACCTCACCGCCACGCCGGGCAAGACCACCACCACCGTCGCCATGGACTTCGGGCGCATCACGCTCGACGACGACCTGGTGCTCTACCTGTTCGGCACGCCGGGCCAGCAGCGGTTCTGGTTCATGTGGGACGACATCGTGCGCGGCGCGATCGGCGCCGTCGTCATGGCCGACACCCGCCGTCTGAAGGACTGCTTCCCGGTCCTGGACTACTTCGAGAGCTCCGGACTGCCGTACGTGGTCGCGGTCAACCACTTCGACGGCAGCGAGCTGTTCGAGCCGGAGGACGTGCGGGAGGCCTTGACCATCCCGCAACACATACCTGTCATGATCATGGACGCGCGTCGCCGGATCTCCGTGATCGAGACCCTCCTGGCCCTGGTGGGCCACGCGCTCGACGAAACCCCCGAGTAGAGGACAGCCCCGCATGCGGAAGATACTCGTCGTCGGAGCCGGTCAGTCCGGGCTCCAGATCGCTCTCGGCCTCCAGTCGCAGGGGTACGAGGTCACCCTGATGTCCAACCGGACGGCGGACGAGATCCGCACCGGCCGGGTCATGTCGACGCAGTGCATGTTCCACACGGCCCTGCAGCACGAGCGCGATCTCCAGCTGAACTTCTGGGAGTCCCAGGCCCCGAAGATCGAAGGACTCGGCGTCTCGGTCGCCGCCCCCGGCTCCTGGGCCGAGGGCCCCGCGGCCCGTGCGATCGACTGGCTGGGCAGGCTCGACGGGTATGCCCAGTCGATCGACCAGCGCGTGAAGATGGCCGGCTGGATGGAGACGTTCGCTCAGCGCGGCGGGCAGCTCGTCATCCACGGCGCGGCCGTCGGCGACCTCGACTACTTCTCCCGGACGTACGACCTGGTGCTCGTCGCGGCCGGCAAGGGCGAGCTGGTGCAGATGTTCGCCCGGGACCCCGAGCGGTCCCCCTACAGCGAGCCGCAGCGCGCGCTGGCCGTGTCGTACGTCCACGGTCTGGGTCCGCGCCCCGAGCACCCCGGCACCGAAGGGGTCCGCTGCAACCTCGTGCCGGGCGTCGGCGAACTGTTCGTCATGCCCTGCCTGACCACCTCCGGCCGCGCCGACATCCTGTTCTGGGAAGGCATACCCGGCGGCCCGCTCGACGTCTTCAACGGCGTCAAGGACCCGGCGGAGCACCTCTCCCTGACCCTGGAACTCATGGAGCGGTACGTCCCCTGGGAGTACGCGCGGGCCACCAAGGTCGAGCTGACCGACGCCGGCGGCACGCTGGCCGGCCGCTACGCCCCCACCGTCCGCAACCCCGTCGGCCGCCTCCCCGGCGGCGGGCTCGTGCTGGGCGTGGCGGACGTCGTCGTGGCCAACGACCCGATCACCGGCCAGGGCTCCAACTCCGCGTCGAAGTGCGCGGCCGCCTACCTCGCCTCGATCGTCGAGCGCGGCGACAAGCCGTTCGACGAGGAGTGGATGCGGGCCACCTTCGACCGCTACTGGGCCACCGCGCAGCACGTCACCAAGTGGACCAACGCGATGCTCGCGCCGCCGCCGGAGCACATCCTGAACCTGATCGGCGCCGCCGGTGAGCTCCAGCCGGTCGCCGACCGGTTCGCCAACGGCTTCAACGACCCGGCCGACTTCGAGAACTTCTTGTACGACCCGGAGAAGACGCAGGCCTACCTCGTCGAGGTGTCCGGCGCGGGCGCCGCGTAGGTCCCTTCCCCGTCGTAGCCCTCGTCCGACCCGTCCGTGGCGCCCTCGGGGAGCTCCGGTGGCTCGTAGCGCCGCAGGGGCTTCCCGTCCGGGTCCGGGCGTACGGCGCCCAGGACCGGGTTGGCCGCGATCGGTGACACCTTCACCTTCGCGCCCGGCCGGGGCGCCTGCACGACCATGCCGTCGCCGAGGTACAGCGCCACGTGCGTGGCCTCCGGGAAGTACACAACCAGGTCCCCCGGCCGCAGCTGAGGGAGCGGGATCCGCTTCAGCCGCTTCCACTGCTCCTGGCTGGTCCGGGGGATGGGCGTCCCGGCCTGAGCCCAGGCCTGCGAGGTCAGGCCCGAGCAGTCGTAGGACTCCGGGCCTTCCGCGCCCCACTCGTAGGGCTTGCCGAGCTGCCGTACGGCGTAGCGCACGGCGCGGTCGCCCTCGGAGGACGGTTTGCGGACGCCGTTGTTGGTGCTGTGCTTGCTGTTGTTCTTGTTTTCGTTCTCGTCTTTGTTCTTGTCTTTGTTCTTGCTGTCGTCGCCGTTGGTGACGCTGCTGAGCGCGCCGGACGCGATGAACTTCTGCTGCGCCTTGGCGACGCCCTCCTTCTCGAACTCGGCGAGAGCGGTGAGCTGGTCGCGGCTGAGGGAGGCGAGCAGCTCCTCGACGTCGTGGAGCCGCTTGCGGACCTCGTCCCGTTCCTTCTTCCGCCGCTCGGTGAGGGCGAGCTGCTCGTCGAGGGCCTTGCGGGCCTTGCGGGCCAGGTCCCGGGCCTTGCGTTCGTCGCCGGTCAGCCGGCCGACGACGCCGGCCCGTTCTCGCGCCAGCCTGCCGATCACATGGCCCTGGTCGATCGCGTGCTGCGGGTCGCGGGCCAGGAGCAGGCGTACGTACGGGGAGATGTCGGTGCTGCTCTGGTACTGCTGCCGGGCCAGACGGCCGGCCGCGCCCCGGCTGTCGTGCAGGGAGAGCCGGGTGCGGGCGAGGGCGCGGTCCAGGCGGTCGGTCTCGGCGCGCTGCTTCTTCAGTTTCTCCTCGGTGGCGTTGTAGGCCTCGGTGGCCTGTTCCGCCTTCCGGTACAGCTGCTGAAGGTCCGTCAGGAGATCGGAGACGGCGGCGGGGTCCTGCCCGAGGTCGGATTCCGGTTCCGGGGCCGCCGTGGCAGGGGCGGGAGCGAGGACGGTCGCTGCAGCCACCGCCGCCGTGCAGACCAGGCGCAGAAGGCTTCCTGACATGCCATCACCTCCGTTGCGGGGCGGCCTGTTCGCCGCCGGACACCGTGAGGATCAGGCGTGCGCGCGAGGTGCGCGCGGTGAGTGTGCGCGGTTCGGCGCAACGGGGTCACCCGTCGGCGTCGTCCCGCTTGCCGGGCGGCGTGGTGTCTGGCTTCGACCAGGGCCAGTTGAGCCGGCGGGCCGGAGCGCCCTCGGGGGCGTACTCGTACTTCCAGCGGTGGGTCAGTCCGACCCTGCCTTCGCCCCGGGGAACGCGGCGGTAGACCAGCACGGTGGGCGGGCCGCCGGCGGGGTCCGGGACGGGGATGCGGTACGTCTTGGGCGGGTGGCCGGTGATGCCGAGCAGGACGGGCAGGACCCTGCCGTCCATGGGGCCGCCCTCGAAGGGGGTGTCTTCGCTCTTCACGGGACCAGTGTCAGACTTCCTCGGCGAGGGCCACGACCAGGGCGTCGGTCTGCGGGTCGCGGCGGGCGGTCACCGTCAGCATGGCCACGAACTGCTCGACGAGCCAGTCGCGCAGCTCCTCGGCGGGGGGCTGCTTGTCCTCGTCGAGCCAGATGAGCGACGACGCCTCGACGGCGGTGATCCACATCCGGACGGTCATCCGCAGGCGGGAGCCGGGCTCGGTGACCTCCAGGTGCCGGAAGATGTGCTCGGCGGCGGCGCGGCGTACGCCGTCGACGATGGCCGTCGTCCGTGACGTCTCGACGACGCTGCCGCCCTGGAGGAGGGCGCTGAAGCCGGCGTCGTGCTCGTCGACGAAGGCCATGTAGCGGTCGAGGGCGCGGGACAGGCGGGGGAGCAGGGGGCCCTCGAGGGGTTCGTCGAAGCAGTGCCGGAGCTCGTCGGCGGCGGAGCGGAGGGCGGCCTCGTACAGCTGCTGCTTGCCGCCCGGGAAGTACCGGTAGACCAGGGGCCGCGACACCCCGGCCGCCTCCGCCACGTCGTCCAGGGAGACGTCCTCCGGGGCGCGGTGCGCGAAGAGCGACAGCGCGGCGGTGAGCAGCTGACTACGACGTTCCTCGACGCTGAGGCGCCGGTAGGCGGGGGTGGGGGCGGCTGGTGTCATGACCCGCAGCGTAACCGGGGGTGGGCGTGCGGGGTGCCTGCGGCGGCCTGTGGCTGGTTCGGTGGGGGTGCGCGTTGCACCTGCGGCCGGCTTGTGGTCGGGGCCGCGCCGGGGGGTGTCCGTCCTCGGAACGGCGCGATGGGGTCGGACGCCGACTGACTCGCGTTGACGCGCCGACCGCTACGGGCGGACACCCCCCGACACGTCCCCTTCTCGCCGCGCGCGGGTGCGGGTGCTCCTAGGCCAGCAGCCCCGACGACTTCCACAGCCGTCGTCCGACTCCGCGCAGGACACCGATGTCGTCGAGGAAGTCCGTCAGCCGCTTGGAGCCGGTCTGCATGACCTCGCGGCGGTGTCCGCTCGCTCGTACCTGGGCGAGGGCCTCTCGCTGGTCCAGGCCGACGTTCGTGTAGACCTCGGGGTTCACGAACGCCACCGAGAACACGCGGGCGAACTCACCGGAGGTGATGCGGGTGAACTCCTGGGACCACTTGGGAGCCGTCACCATCTGGCGGCGGAGTTCCTCGCGGGCGTAGCGGACGTGGCGGGCCTCCTCCACCACGTGGATGCGGGTGACGCCGCGGATGAGGGGCTGGACCCGCTCGTCGGGGAAGGTCAGGCGCTGCATCCAGTCGAGGACCTCCTCGCCGAGGAGCGTCGCCGTGAAGGAACCCGGGGTGGTGGAGATGGTCTTGAACAGGCGGCCCAGGTGCTGGTGGACGCGGCTGACCGGGTACCACGGTGTGCCGCCGTGGGATATCAGGCGGGCGAACATCTTGGAGTGGCGGCACTCGTCCTCGATCTCGGTGAGGGCGTAGCGGACGTGTGCGCTGGTCGCGGCCTTGTCGTAGATGTGGCGGACCAGGAGCTGCATGAGGATGATCTCGAACCAGATGCCGAGGGAGGCCAGGGCCGCCGCCTCGTGCTGGGAGAGCAGGATGCGCTGCTCCTCGCTCATCCGCTTCCAGAGCGGGGTGTCGTAGAGCGACACCAGCTCCGGCGGCCAGAACCACTTGCCCTCCTCGAAGGGCGCGTCCCAGTCCAGTTCCTTGTCCGGGTCGAAGGAGTGCTTGGCGGAGGAGTCGAGCAGCCGCTGGGCCACCTGCTCCCGGTCCTTGAGCAGGCCCAGGGCATCGCGCAGGCCGTCGAGCGCGTCGGCTTCCGTCAGGGTCGTCATGGCTGCCCACCTCGTTGTGCACACGTCACTGTCCCCCTTATGAGACTGCCTGTCAGCAAGGCCGTCAATCCCCTGGGCGCCATTTGTTGACTAGCGGGCCTTGAGCACCGCCTTCATCACGGCGCGGGCGATCGGCGCCGCGTCGCCGCCGCCGCTGATGTCCCCGCGGTCCGCCTCCGCGTCCTCCACGACCACCGCGACCGCCACTCGCGGCGCCAGATCACGGTCGCCCTGCGCCCAGGAGACGAACCAGGCGTACGGCGTACCGGAGTTGCCCAGGCCGTGCTGGGCGGTGCCGGTCTTGCCGCCCACCTTGGCGCCGCGGATCGCGGCCCGGTGCCCGGTGCCGTCCTCGACCACCTCCCGCATCAGCGCGCGCAGCCGGACCGCGGTCGATGGGTACATCGCCTGGCGGACCGCGCGCGAGCCCGCTGTCGCGAGGGTGCTGCCGCCCGGTCGTGTCGTGCGCTCCACCAGGTACGGCTCCCGTAGCTGACCGCCGTTGGCGACGGCCGCCGCGACCATCGCCATCTGGAGCGGTGTGGCACGGGTGTTGTACTGGCCGATCGACGACAGGGCGAGCTGGGACTTGTCGAGCGAGGTGTCGAAGGTGGACCGGGCCACCGGGAAGGGAACCCGCAGCGCCGGGTTGTTGAAGCCGAAGGCGTGGGCCGTCGCCGTCATGTCCGTCACGCCCACCTCCACGCCGAGCTTGGCGAACACCGTGTTGCAGGAGAGGGTGAAGGCCTCCCGCACGGAGGCGTCCCGGCAGCCCCGGGACGCGTTCGTCAGGCGGGTCCGGGTCCCGGGCAGGGTGTACGGGTCGGGGGAGTCCGTCGGCGCGTCGAGGTCCCTGACCACGCCGGAGTCCAGCGCGGCGGCCATGGTGACGACCTTGAACGTCGAGCCCGGCGGATACGTCTGCCGTACCGCCCGGTTGAGCATCGGGCGGTCCCGGTCGGCGTTCAGTCGCTTCCACGCCCTGGCCGCCGCCGCTCCGTTGCCGGACAGCGGCTGGGGGTCGTAGGACGGGGCGGACACCAGGGCCAGGATCCGGCCGGTCGACGGATCCAGCGCCGCCACCGCGCCCTTGCGCCCGGCGAGTCCCTGGTACGCCGCCCGCTGTGCGGCCGGGTCGAGGGTCGTCACGACGTCGCCGCCGCGGCTGTGCGCGCGGGTGAAGTCGTTCCACAGGGGGAACGGCGCGAGCATCGGGTCCGTGCCGGAGAGGATGCCGTCCTCGGCCTTCTCCAGGAGCGTCGTCCCGTACAGCTGGGAGGCGAAGCCCGTGACCGGCGCGTACAGCGGGCCGTCGGTGTAGGTCCGTTCGTAGCGCAGGTGCTCGCGGGTGTCCTTCGAGCCGGTGACGGGCCGGCCATCGACCATGATGTCGCCGCGCGGCTGCCCGTAACGGAAGATCTCCGCGCGGCGGTTGGCGGGGTTCGTGTCGTAGGCCGGGGCCTGGACGACCTGGACGCGGGCGGCGTTCAGCAGCAGCGCCACCAGCAGCAGGGCGCAGAAGACGCCGGCGTGCCGGATGTGCCGCGTCACCGGGGGCCCGGCCCGTCGTACTGGCGGCGTGCCGAGTCGCTGACGCGCACCAGCAGTGCCACGATCGCCCAGTTGGTCACGACCGACGAGCCGCCCTGTGCCAGGAACGGCATCGCCATGCCGGTCAGCGGGATCAGGCCGGTCACCCCGCCCGCGATCACGAACACCTGGAGCGCCACCAGCGAGGCGAGGCCGACGGCGAGCAGCCGCCCGAAGGGCTCGCGCAGGGCGAGGCCGGCCCGGTAACCGCGCTCCACCAGCAGTCCGTAGAGGAGGAAGATCGCGGACAGGCCCGCCAGGCCGAGTTCCTCGCCCGCCGTGGCCAGGATGAAGTCCGACTTCACGGCGAAGCCGATGAGGATCGAGTGACCGAGGCCGAGGCCGGTGCCGAGCATGCCGCCCTCCGCGAAGGCGAACAGGGACTGGGCGAGCTGGCCCGGGCCCTCCCCCGCATCGATCGAGGCGAACGGGTGCAGCCACGTCTCGATCCTGCTGTGCACGTGCGGCTCCATCCGGCCGACGGCGACCGCCCCCAGCGCGGCCAGCAGCAGACCGAGGGCGATCCAGCCGGTGCGGCCGGTGGCGACGTAGAGCAGGACGACGAACAGGCCGAAGAAGAGCAGGGACGTGCCCAGATCCCGCTCCAGGACCAGGACGCCGACGCTCACCAGCCAGACGGCGACGATCGGGCCGAGGACCCGGCCGGTGGGCAACTGCAGCTTCCAGAGCCGGCGGCCGGTGCAGGCGAGGGCGCTGCGGTTCGCGGCCAGGTACGCGGCGAAGAACACCGCCAGCAGCACCTTCGCGAACTCGCCCGGCTGGATGGAGAACCCGGCGATCCGGATCCAGATGCGGGCGCCGTTCACCGCCGGGAACAGGATCGGCAGCGTGAGCAGCACGAGCGCGGCGACGACACAGACGTACGTGTACCGCTGGAGCACCCGGTGGTCGCGCAGCAGCAGGACGACCAGGATGAACAGCGCCACGCCCAGCGTCGACCAGATCAGCTGGGCCGGTGCCGCCCGGTCGCCCGGGGTCTCCAGGTCGAGCCGGTAGATGAGCACCAGGCCGAGCCCGTTGAGCAGCACGCCGATGGGCAGGAGGAGCGGGTCGGCGTGCGACGCCCGCAGGCGTACGGCCAGATGCGCCAGCAGCGCGAGCACGCCGAGCCCGGCGCCGTAACCGGCGGCACCGGGCGGGAGGGCGTCGTGCCGGGCGAGGCCCACGGCGCAGTAGCCGTACACGGACAGCAGTACGGCCAGGACGATGAGGGCGAGTTCGATGCCCCGGCGCCGGGGGAGGCGGCGGACGGCGGGCGCGGACGGGTCCGCCGTCGCCACGGTGATTCCGGCCTTGCTCATGTCCGGAACCTACCCAAACTGTGCGTCTTGTGTGCCTTTGGGTGACGGGGTGTCAGCACCAGCGTGGCGCGGGGCCGATGTTGTCGATGTAGCGGGCCGCGCCCCAGGCCCACGTGCCGTCCGTGAGGAGGTACCAGAGGGGGTTGCCCTGCACGGTCTCGCCGCCGGTCTTGCAGAAGATCTTGACGATGTCGCCCCGGTGGGCGAACCGGATGATCTGCGAGCCGCGGTTCGGGGCGCTGCGCAGCGCCAGCGTGTCCGCCGTGACGACGCCCTCGAAGAGGCGCGGGTCCTGGTGGCCGTGCCCGTCCCCGTTGCCACCGCTCGGATCGTGGTGGCCGTGGTGGCCTCCGTTGCCGCCGCTGGGGTCCCAGTCGTCGTGCGCGGCGGCGGCAGCGGGCGTGACGGCGGCCGCGGCGGCGAGGAGCCCGGCGGCGGTGGCTATGGAGAGGCGGGAGCGCAGGGACATGGGGGTTACCTCCATGCGGGGCGAAGGTGCCGAAGCTGACTAATCGCCACATTAGGAGCGCCCTGCGGCCCCCGCCCTTCACGCTGGGCCATAGGGGGACGCAGCGAAGGGGGCGCGCGGAACTGCGCGACCAGCCACGCGCGGCCCGCAGGGCGACGATCACCCGAGGTCCCGGACGCTCACTCCGCGGTCAGTCTCAGGGTCGCCACCGCCCCGCCGTCCGGGGCGTTGCCGAACTCCAGTCGCGCCCCGAGCACCTCGGCCTGCCCCAGCGCGATGGTCAGCCCCAGACCGTGCCCCTTGGCACCGCCCTCCGTACGGAACCGCTGCGGCCCGTGCGCCAACAAGTACTCCGGAAAGCCGTCCCCGTGGTCCCGGACGGTGACCACCGGACCGTCCACGGTCAGCACGACCGGCCCCCGCCCGTGCTTGTGCGCGTTCGCCACGAGATTCCCCAGCACCCGCTCCAGCCGCCGCCGGTCCGTCTCCACGACCACGTCCCGTACGACCCTGACCTCCGTGTCGCCCTCCGCGCCCCGCACCACCCGCTCGGCCAGCGGCCCCAACAGCTCCGTGTCCAGCTCCAGCCGCTCCCGGCCCGTGTCCAGCCGGGAGATCTCCAGCAGGTCCTCGGTGAGGGTGCGCAGCGCCGCCACCCGGTCCCGCACCAGCTCCGTCGGACGGCCGGGCGGCAGCAGTTCGGCCGCCGCGTGCAGCCCGGTCAGCGGGGTGCGCAGCTCGTGCGCCACGTCCGCGGTGAACCGCTGCTCGGCGAGCAGCTTGCCCTGCAAGGACGACGCCATGGAGTCCAACGCGGCGGCGACCGCCGCCACCTCGTCCTGCGGGCGCGCCGGGGCCTTCGTCCGCGGGTGGGTACGGGGGTCGTTCACGCGCGCGTCCAGGTCGCCCGCGCTGATCCGCCGGGCCACCAGCGCCGTGGTGTGCAGCCGCCGCGTCACCCGTGTCACCGAGAACGCGCCGACCAGCAGCGTCGCCCCGATCGCCAGCCCCGACGACCACAGGATCGCGCGGTCCAGGCCCGCGATGGTGCGGGCCTGCTGCGAGTAGTCGACCGCGACGGCCAGGGCGCGGTGGCCGTCGGCGGGCCCGGCCGCCCACATCGTGGGGCGCCCCGCGAAGTCGGCGACCATCGTGCCGCGGTCCCCGGTGACCGCGAGATCGCGCAGCGCCGGGGGCAGGCCCGGGGGATCCACGCCGGCGCCACGCTTGAGCGAGTCCCCGGCCTCGTACCGCTCCGTCGCCTGCGTCAGCCGCTGCAACGCCTGGTCGCGGGCCTGGCCGACGGTCTGGTTCGTCACCTGTACGTGCACCAGGACGCCGAGCAGGGCGGCCAGCGCGCAGCACATGACGGTGATGAAGGCGGCGGCCTTCGCGGCGAGCGTCCCGGACCACGAGGGGAGCATGCGTCTCATCCGGTGCTCGCCGAGGGGGAGACACCGGGGGAGGAGGCGGACGGGGAACCGGTGGGCGTGGCGGAGGGCGCGCCGGAGGGGTGCAGGGAGTGCTTCCGCGGGCCGGTGCGCAGCATCTCGTCCTGGGTGAGGAGCATGGCCCGCTGGTCCCGGTCCCAGGTCCACTGGAGGCGGTACTCGTACCCCGCGACCTCGGACGGCGAGCGGATGACGAGGGAACGCCCGGCCAGTTCGACGCCGCTCAGCGCGTCCTCCCAGGCCATCACCTGCACGAGCCGGTGCTTGTCGACGGTGTAGACGCGCACCGCGGTGGTCTTGCCGGGCAGCAGCCGGAAGCCCAGCGTCAGGTCGTCGCGCCCGTCGCCGGTGAGGTCCCGGTAATACGGCCTGAGCACCGGGCACCGGCCGTGCTCCGGGCCCTTGCCGCAGTCGGCCATCCCGCGGTCGGTGTCGCGGTACGGCGCCTTGTCGCCGTCGTAGTCACCCGGGCTCGCGGCCATCTCGGCCCGGACGACCCCGACCGGGTCCACCCGCCGGATGTCGTCGCCGGGGACCTTGACGCCCTTGACCACCTCGGTGTTCACCTCGCCGATCTCGAAGGCCGGACTGGACGCCGGCGTCAGCTCGGGCCAGAGTCGGGCCGGCCCGACGGCCGTGGGCGTCGACCCGGCCCCCTGCAGCCCTCCGGCGTCCCCACAGCCCACGGCCCCCAGGAGCAGGAGACCGGCACCGGCGACACACCGGGCGGCCTTCCCGCGCTTCCGGCGGCGGCCGTCGGCGCGGCTCGAAGGGCCGTCCGGGCAGCCGGAGGGCTCGTCCGGGCAGCCGGAAGGGCCGGCCGGGGGACCGGGAAGGTCATCGGGGCGGCCGGGGAGGCTGCGGACGCGGCTGACGGGCACTGCACTCCTGCGGTTCGAGGTGATCACACGGCTCGGACCGACCGTCGGCCCCGTACACCTTATTCGTAGGGAAGTCCTATTTGCGCGCGAGGGGGCCCGTGTGCCGTCCTACTCGGTGAGCTCCTCCAGCAGCCGGGCCGTCGCCAGCCCGGCCCGCAGGTACTCGACGAACAGTTCGTTGTGCAGCGCCCAGGGCGAACGGCGGTCCCGGATCAGCCGGATCGCCGCGTCGGCGGAGCTCCCCCGCCGCATCAGCGCGTGCGCGACGACGAGGCCGGAGCGGTTGTACCCGTGGTAACAGCGGACGAGGACCGTGCGGCCCCCGTCCAGCGCCTCGCACGCGGCCTCGGCCAGCCGGATCACACCGGCGAGCTGCGTCCCGTCGAGGGGTCCGTCGGGGATGGGCCAGACGTGGTGCGGCACGTCCGGATCGGGCCCGTGCCCCGGCAGCCGCAGCAGCGTCTGCACCAGGTCGAACTCGTCCCGTACGACGGCGAACTCCGGATGGCCCAGCCCTCCGGTGTACTCGTGGCCGCCCATCCACAGCCCGGGGACGACCTCGTTCCAGGGGCTCTCCGGAGCCGGTACATCGGGTTTCCTGCGGGTACGCAACGGCGCCTCCCCAGCGTCACCGCCCGAGGGCCTGCCCGGCGGGTCCAACTCCTCTCAAAGGTAGCCGGGTTCTTGCCCCCGCAGCACCCCGCCTGTTCCCATGGTCTGGGGTGATGGTGCATGAACGGACTGCGCGTCATACCGACCTGGCGGCACGGTCAGGAACGGCTGTACGTCTGCCTCCCGGACGGCAGGAACATCGCCTGGTACGACCGTGAGGCGGGCCGGGTCAACCTGCTGGGGGAGGACCGTGAGGACGACGTGCTCCGCGCCCTCGGGCCCTTCCTCACCGGCCCGGTGACGGTGGGGCCGCCCCCGGTGCCGACCCCCGCCGAGCTCGCCCGGCTGACCCTCCACCCCGACGACGACCTGGCCCCCAACCGCCCCGGCGAGGCCCTCCTGGTCGCCCTCGACCGCGACCCCGGCCCGGCCCGCCGGCTGCGCCCCGACCCACGCCGCAGGGCCCTGGAGGCGGAGCAGACGGTCGGGGACGCCCTGGACCGCCTGGACGGCGCCGGCTGGCACGCCGTGCACTCCGTCCCGCTGCCCGGCGGCAGCCGCATCCACCACCTGCTGATCGGCCCCGGCGGGCTGTTCGCCCTGCACACCCTGTACGCGCGCAAGCAGCGCGTGACGGTCACCGACCCCATGGTCACCCTGGGCCGCCGCGAACCGACCGCCCTGCTCCGCGGCGTCCGCGCCGACGCCGACCGCGCCTCCTACGCCCTGACGGCGGAGGTCCGCCCCGTCCTCGCCCTGGTCGGCCCGACGGCCGTGTCGGTCCCGGCCGCACCGCGCGAGGTCCGCGTCCTCACGGACCTGGAGGTGCAGACCCTGGCCCGGCAGGGCGGCGTCCTGAAGCCGGCGGACGTGGAGGCCCTGCACGCGATGGCACGGGACCGGAACACCTGGACGCGGGTGTGAGGGCGCGCCGCCCGACGGAGAGCGTGCGAGGTCCGTAGAGCCTTAAGGCAGCCGGCCGGCGCTGTCCGGATCGAGGAGCGGGGCGAGCAGGTCGCCGTAATCCTGCACCCGGGCCCCGATGTCGGTGGCGTGGAAGTTCAGCCGGCCGGGCGAGCCGCACTCCTGGACCTCCTCCCAGGTCACGGGCGCCGAGACGGTCGGCTCGGGGCGGGCCCGGAGGGTGTAGGGGGTCGCCGTGGTCTTGCGCGCGGCGTTCTGGCTCCAGTCGACGAAGACCTTCCCGGGACGCAGGTTCCTGGTCATCCGGTGCAGGGCGAGCCGGGGCATGGCCTTCTCCGCCTCGACGGCCAGCGACTTGGCGTACTCGGACACCCGGTCGGAGGACGCCCCGCGCACGGCGGCCAGCAGATGCAGCCCCTTCGAGCCGGAGGTCTTGGCGTAGGCCTCGATGCCGTCCGCCGCGAGCCGTTCCCGCAGCCACAGTGCGACCTCACAGCACTGCACGATGCTCGCGGGCGCTCCCGGATCCAGGTCGAAGACGATGCGGTCGGCCTCGTCCGGCGAGCCGACGAGCCACTGGTGGGTGTGGAACTCCGTGACGAGGTTGGCCGCCCACATCAGGCTCGGCAGGTCCTGCACCAGGACCATCCGCGAGGGCCCCTCCACCCGCGGCACCTCCGCGGTCGTGACCCAGTCGGGCGTACCCGGCGGGACGTTCTTCGTGAAGAACACCTGCCCGTCCGGCCCGTCCGGATACCGCAGGAAGGACACCGCCCGGTCGCGCAGATGGGGCAGCAGGACCTCGGCGACGGTCGCGTAGTAGTGCAGGACCTCGCCCTTGGTGAAGCCGGTGGCGGGATACAGCACCTTCTCCAGATTGCTGAGCGGGAGCCGTCGCCCCTCCACCACGGTGATAGGCGCCATACGATAAGAATCCCATGTAAACCGTGACAAACGCTCCCGAGAGTGACCGGAAGGGTGCTGCACGTGAGATCCATATGGAACGGCGCCATCTCCTTCGGCCTGGTCAGCATTCCGATCAAGCTGGTGAACGCCACGGAGAGCCACTCGATCTCCTTCCGCCAGATCCACACCGAGGACGGCGGCCGCATCCGCTATCGCAAGTTCTGTGAGCTGGAGGACCGCGAGGTCACCCAGGGGGAGATCGGCAAGGGCTACGAGGACGCGGACGGCTCGATCATCCCGATCACCGACGAGGACCTGTCCAGCCTGCCGATCCCGACGGCCAAGACGATCGAGATCGTCGCCTTCGTCCCGGCCGACCGGATCGATCCGCTCCAGATGGACGCCGCGTACTACCTCCAGGCGAGCGGCGCCCCGGCGGCCAAGCCGTACACCCTGCTCCGGGAGGCGCTCAAGCGCAGCAACAAGGTGGCGATCGCGAAGTTCGCGCTGCGGGGCCGGGAACGCCTGGGCATGCTCCGGGTGGTCGGCGAGGCCATCGCGATGCACGGGCTGCTGTGGCCGGACGAGGTCCGCGCCCCCGAGGGCGTGGCCCCCGACACGAACGTCACGGTCCGGGACCAGGAACTGGACCTGGCCGACGCCCTGATGGACACCCTGGGCGAGGTCGACCTGGAGGACCTGCACGACGAGTACCGCGAGGCCGTGGAGGAGGTCATCGCCGCGAAGGCCGCCGGCGAGGCCCTGCCGCAGGCCCCCGAGCCGGCCACGGGCGGCAAGGTCCTCGACCTCATGGCGGCCCTGGAGAACAGCGTCCGCGCGGCACGTGAGTCCCGGGGCGAGGAGGCCGGAGAGCACGCCGAGGTCAAGTCGCTCCCGCAGCGCAAGACGGCCCGCGCGGCGCCCAAGCAGACCGGCGGAAAGAAGTCGGCGTCCACCGCGAAGAAGACGGCGGCCAAGAAGACCACGGCGTCCGCGAAGAAGTCGACCGCCAAGTCCGGCCAGGGCGCGAAGAAGACGGCGTCGAAGAGCACCGCGAAGAAGACGGCCACGAAGAAGTCGACCCCTCGCAAACGCCCGGCCTGACGCGCAGGGCCCTCTTCGGACCTGGACCCTCAGTGATGCTCGGAGACGAGCACCGCACGGGTCCCGGGCTCCAGCGCCTGGAAGACATGCGGGACGTCGGCCGGATAGCAGATGTAGTCGCCCGGATGGAGTTCCACCGGCTCGTCGGCCATGCCCACCAGGGCCCGGCCCGAGCTGATCACGACGTGCTCGACGACTCCGGGCGGGTGCGGCGCCGAGGAGCGCTGCGGCCCCGGCTCGGCGGCGACGCTGTAGACGTCACGCCGGGCCCCGGGCGGGGAGGCGGAGAGGAGCGTGGCCCGGTAGTCGCTCTGCTCGGACCCGACGGCCGGCCCTTCTCCCGCCCGGATCACCTGCACCTGCGGCCGCGACACGGCCACCAGCCGCGAGAAGGGGATCTCCAGGGCCACGCAGAGTGCCCACAGCGTCTCCAGGCTGGGATTCCCGGTGCCCGACTCCAGCTGGGAGAGCGTGGACTTGGCGAGCCCGGCCCGGCGGGCGACCTCGGTGAGGGACAGCCCCGCCCGGACGCGTTCCGCCCGCAGTGATGCGGCGATCACTTCGATCGGGGGCTTGGAGGCGGGTCCGGCGTCGGACATGTTGTGTTCGCTCCAGGGGGCACTCGTTCGTCTTGACGAACATCGTAGGCCATGTTCACTATAAAAATCATGCGTTCGTTTTGGAGAACACCGGATGAGCCGCTGAGCGCCCCCGCACCCACGGGCCGAATACCGGATGGCCCGCTGCTCCGCGACATCGCGCTGGTCTGCCTGGCGGTAGGGGTGATCGGCCTGTCCTACGGCGCCGTCGCGGTCACGTCCGGGTTCGCCTGGTGGTTCCCGGTCCTGATGGGGGCGCTCGTCCTCGCCGCCTCGTCCGAGTTCCTGTTCGTCGGGATCATCGCCGCCGGCGGCAGTCCGATCGCCGCGCTGCTGGCCGGGCTGCTCGTCAACGCACGCCATCTGCCGTTCGGTCTGGCGGTGCATGACGTCCTCGGGCGGGGCTGGCGCGGAGTGCTCGGCACGCATCTCATGAACGACGAGACGGTCGTCTTCGCCCTCGCCCAGGACGAGCCGGAGCGCAAACGGGCCGCGTACTGGCTCTGCGGCCTGGGCATCCTGATCTGCTGGCCCGTCGGCGCCGCGCTGGGCGCACTGCTCGGCAGCGCCGTGCGGGACACCGACGTACTCGGCCTGGACGCCATGTTCCCCGCGGTCATCCTGGCGCTGATTCTGCCCGCGTTGAAGGACAGGCCCCTGCGGCGCACGGCACTGGCCGGCGCCGCCCTGGCCCTGACCGTCACCCCGTTCCTCCCGGCGGGCCTGCCGGTTCTGCTGGCGCCGGCCGCCCTGCCCCTGTTCACCGTCCGGACGAGGAAGGAGGCCACGCGATGAACGACACCGCCCTCCCCCTGACACCCACGCTGGCGGCGATGCTCGCCCTGGCGGCCGGCACCTTCCTGCTCCGCCTCTCCGGGCCGGCCCTGCGTGCCAGGTTCACGCTCCCGGAGCGCGCCGAGAAACTGCTGGAGGTCTCGGCGGTCCTCCTGCTCGCCGCCCTGGCCGCCACGTCCGCCCTCACCGACGACCACGCCTTCACCGGCCCCGCCCGACCGCTCGGGGTCCTGACCGGCGGGGTGCTCGCCTGGCGCAGGGCCCCGTTCCTCGTGGTCGTACTGGCGGCGGCGGGCACGACCGCCTTGCTGCGACTGGCGGGAGTTCCGTGACCCTCCCCTCGGCGGACCCGAATCCTCAGGCCACGCGACGGCCCTCCTGCTCGGACTCGCCCTCGTCCTCCTCCTCATCCGGCAGATGGACGTCGTCGACGGCGATGTTGACCTCGACGACCTCCAGCCCGGTCATCCGCTCCACCGCGTTGATGACGTTGGTCCGGATGTCAGCGGCGGTGTCGGCGATGGCGGCGCCGTACTCGACGACCACGTCGAGATCGACGGCGGCCTGGCGCTCACCGACCTCCACCTTCACGCCCTGGGTGACCCCACTGCCCCCGCCCGGCACGCGTTGGCGCACGGCCCCGAAGGCCCTGGTCATCCCTCCGCCGAGGTTGTGCACCTCAGGGATCTCCCGGGCCGCCATGCCCGCGATCTTCGCCACGACCGCGTCCGCGATCGCGGTGCTTCCCCGGGCCTCCGGGGGAGCGGTGCCGTCCTGCTTTCCCGTGCCGGTAGCGGTGTCTCTGCGCTGTGTCGTCTCCGTCATGGCGTCCCCTCGATGATCCGTGCGGGGTGAGCAGCGTCGTTCTCGTCCATCTGTATCCACCGTAGAACACTGGTTCATATGGGGCGAAAGTGCTGAAAGCTACCGGGCGCCTGCTCGCCCCAGCAGTGAGTCGACGTGGCGCTGGAGGACGGCCGACGCCCCCTCCGGGGACTGATGCCCCGAGACGACGTGGACGGTGAGACCGTCGGCCACGGCGAGGAGCGTATGCGCCTCCTGGACGGCGTCGAGATGCCGCGGGATCTCCTCGGTGTCCTGGCCGTAGCGGATGAGCCACACGACGAGGTCATGGAGCTTGCCGTACGTCTCATGCAGGACGGCGGTAAGCCTCTCGCTGGCGGGAGCGTGACCGACGAAGGCCAGCCACACATGCGCCTGGGTCCTCGACTCCTCGTCCAGCAGGGCGAGTTCGGCCAGGGTGTGCGACAGCAGGGTGGCCGCGGCCTGTGGCGTGGAGGTCGCTGCGATGCGCTGCTCGGCGCGCTCGCTGACGCGTTGTGAGATGTGCTCCAGCGCGAAGAGCAGCATGTCCTCCTTCGTGCGGAAGCACCGCTGCACGGCCCCCATGGACACGTCCGCCTCGGTGGCGACGTCCCGGAGGCTGACGGCCTCCATCCCGGAACGCGCGATCAGAGCGCACACCGCCTCCGCGATCCGCAGCCGCCGCTCCTCGTAGTCCACCTGCTTGGGCACGCGCCGCTCCTCCCCGACCCCGTTGTTCCGATGCACTTGCATCATATCCGCCGACCCTGCACGATGTGATGCGACCGCATCGAAAAAACTCCCCGAAGGGACCCGCCATGCCGAAGCGGCAGCAGCTCAACACCTCGGGCACCACGTCAGGCCAGGGCCTGCTCTGGCTGTTCGGCGCCATCCTGTCCATCCAGGGCTTCGGCTCCGCCCTCACAGAGGCGGGCTGGAACACGAGCTTCGGCGTCGCGGGCCTCTTGCGCGCGGCGGACGTCCCGCAATGGGGAACGCTCCTGGTCGGCTGCGCGGGTACGGCCCTGTTGGCGACAGCGGCATGGCGGCGCTATGCGAAGGGGCGTGGAGCGTGAACGACGGGCCCGCACAACCCTCTCGGGCTTCTGCAGTTGCCGCGTTGCTGTCGAGCGCGACCGCCGGCCGGGCTGGCCGCCGCGCGTGCGCTACGCGCTCACCCCGAGTGGACACCGCCTCGGCCCTGTCCTGCAGGCTCTGCGGGGCTGGGGGGCGGAAACCTCGGCGCGAGACAGCGGGGCTGAGGGCGGCTGTGCGACAGGCCCTCTTCGCTGACCGCCCGTACTCAGCAGTCTGACTGGGACGATGCCCCAAGAACTCGTCCACAGCCCGTCCGCGGGCCCCGATCACGACTTCCTCGTTCGCATACGCACCTGCGCCGGGCCGTCGACCGATTGACGGCTCCCGCCCCCGCGCGAGGTAGTAGACCTTCACCGGCCTTTCGGCCCGGCCACCCGGGCCCGGATCGGCGGACGGACTGGAGGCGGTGCTCAGTCGATGCTGATGCGGGGGTGGGCGGACGGGGTGATCCAGCTCATGATGCGGTCCATGGTGGCCCGGGGGACGGACACGCAGCCGGCGGTGGCGCCGTTGCCGTTGACGTGGAGGAAGATGCCGGCGCCGCGGCCGGGGGTGGCGGGCCGGCGGTTGAAGTCGATGACGAGGGCTTTGGCGTACTGAGTGGGGTAGTTGATGAGGTGTTCGCTGCCGCGGTCGCCGGACTCGGTGAGGGGGAAGTCGGCGCCCGCCTCGCCGTGCAGGGAGTTGTAGAACTTCGACTCGGGGTCCTGCACCCACCAGTCGTCGTCGGTGACCACGTGGTAGGGCATGGCGGTGCCGCCGGCCACGTGGCCGAAGCCCTCGGTGATGGTGTAGGTGCCGGTGGGGGTGGTGTAGGTGCTCTGCCGGCGGGTCGCCCCGTCGGTCACGCCGTTGGAGCCGACCCGGCCCGCGCTCGTGCCGAACTGCGCTTTCCAGCCTGAGGACCCCTTGGCCCAGGCGGTGACGGTGGCGTAGGAGCCGCTGGCCTTGACGGTGATCAGCTGGGTCGCGTCGCCCACCTCGACCGGCACCGGGAAGTCGGGCGCGGCGGGGGCCCGGGCCGCGGATCCCGTATCGCCGGAGCCCGACCCCGATCCCGTGCCGCTCGCGGACTGTCCGGTCCCTTTCGCGTCGCCCGCCGATGTGGAGGCGGATGCTGAGGGCGAGGTGGATGCGTCGCCGGAGGCGGAGGGGGAGGGGCCGGCGGAGGGGGAGCCGGAGGCGCTGGGTGACGCGCTGCCGGCCACGGCGTCGGCAGTGGTGTCCTGCGGTGACTGCGGCACCTCGAGCGAGTCGGTGGCCGCGGTCTGTCGGGCGTTGTGCCCGCCGCAGGCGGAGATCACGGTGAGGGTGCTGAGAATTGCGGCGCTGACCAGAGCCTTCCGGGCAAGGGGGTGCACAGGGAACTCCTCGGGAGAAGAAGGGCGAGCTCAGCTCGCGGTCGCGGGTGTGGTGGGCAGGGCGCCGGTGCAGGTGGCGCGGCCGAACGTGCCGCTGGCGGTGGCGCTTTGGACGTAGCGGCCGCGGATCGTGAGGGTGCAGCGGGCCTGACCGCCGTTCTCGCCGAGGGTGATGCTGACGGTCGGGGCCTGGCCGAGGGGAACGTCGACGGTCTTGCGCCAGGGCAGGGCGGCGGCTTTGACGACGGTGGCCTGTCCGGCCTCGTTGCGGGCCTGGAAGGTGATGTCCGCGGTGCCTCGGCCGGACACCTCGTAGGTGACCGAGGCGGTGGGGGCGCGGCGCTCCGGCCTGCTGTCGCTCCCGCCCGTGCCGAGGACGCCGTAGGTGACGAGCCCCGCGCAGATGGCCAGCACCACGCCGGACACGATCAGAGCGGACCGGTTCGCGCGCCGGAAAAGTGACGGCGTCGCGGATTCCTGTGTGTTGTCGTCCATGAATTATCCCCCTCGGAAATGGGATTGTTCGAAGTTGAATCGGGCGGGTTATACACGATGCTGTTCGCCGACGGCAAGCGAAGGGAAATATCGGGCACTCGGCGACCTTTTCAGTGTCGATCGTCCGCAATGTCCGACCACTTGACAATGCGTCACCGGAATGAATAGAAACCCGGCGCCCCGGTCTCTGAACTCGTGTCTTGCGGCCGGGGCTAATTCCGGCGGCATGTTTATGCCATGACGCAAGAGGAAAGGTTTGGCGTGAAACCCAGACTGGGCAGGCTGATAGCGTGTCTGGTGGTAGCCGCGGTGACGAGCACCGCGTTGCCCCAGGTCGCGTATGCGGCGCCCGCTGACGACGGTGATGACAAGGGAATTGTCGATGCCGTCAAGGGCTGGTTCGCGGATGACGATGATGATGGCGGGGAATTGGCCAAACCGCCGTCGCATGACGAGTTGGAGATGGCCGACCGGCAGAAGCTGCCGAAGGGCAAGGCCGCTCCGAAGGCGAAGCGGGTCAAGGAGCTGAAGGGCCGGCGCACGGCGAGTGCGCGGTTCTGGCAGCTGTCGGACGGCCGGGTGGAAGCGGAGCTGTCGGCGGTGCCGACGTCGTACCGCTCGGGGTCGGGTAAGAAGGCCTCCTGGAAATCCATCGACACCGCCGTGCGTGGTACGAAGGCGAAGGGTTTTGAGTTCGCCAACACCACGAACAACGGGCGGTCCTGGTTCGGTGACGACGCCGACCGGCTGGTGCGTTTCGCGTCGCCGAGCGGCCGTTCGGTCACCCTCGGTCTCGACGGCGTGAAGGACGAGGACCTCAAGCCGACGGCCAAGGGCTCCACGGTCACCTACGAGGATGTGGTGCACGGCGCGGACATCCAGTACGCCGTCGGCCCCGGCCGGGTGAAGGAGAACATCACCCTGGCCGAACGCCCCGACACTCCAGTGAAGTTCACGTTCACGCTGGATGCGGACGGTCTGACCCCGAAGGCACGCAAGGACGGCTCGATCGCGCTGTACGGCGAGTTGCCGAACACGCCGGAGCTGGTGATCCCGGCGCCGTACATGACGGACGCGAAGAAGGCGGAGAAGTCCGTCTTCGGCAGGACCTACAGCACCAAGGTCACCCAGAAGCTCACCAAGGACGGCGACTCCTGGAAGCTCACCGTCACGCCGGACGAGAAGTGGCTGGCGTCGAAGGAGCGGCAGTACCCGGTGGTGATCGACCCGACGATCACGATCGCGCCGTCACCGACCGACTCTCAGGATGTCATGGTCCTGTCGGACCAGGCGTCGGCGAACTTCAACACCACCTGGAAGCTGTCGGCGGGCAAGACCGACACGGGTACCTCCCGGTCGTTGATCAAGTTCCCGCTGAGCGAGATCCCGTCGGGCACGCAGATCGACACCGCGCGCCTGGAGATGTACTTCGACCAAGCCCACACCACCAACGCCAACGACGTCACCATCGGCGCCTACCGGGCCACCGGCACCTGGGACGAGCTGTCGGCGACCTGGGACAAGACCAGCACGCTGGTGGGCGAGTTGTCCGGCACGAGCGTGCAGGTGGACGACGGGGACGCCGGGACGACGGCGGCGGTCGGCACGTGGAAGCCCGGGTCGCAGACGTACGGGATCGACGGCGACTACCTGTACAACAAGGACTCGATCACCACTGACACCTACACCTGGCAGCCGAAGATCCCGGAGACGGCCTCCTACCGGGTGGACGCGCACCATGTGACGGCCTCGGACCGCTCCACGGCGGCCCCTTACACGGTGACCGGTCAGGACGGAACGGCCACCTACACCGTGGACCAGACGGCCGGTTCGGGCGGGGTGTGGGCCTCCCTCAACGGCGGCTCGCAGATCGACTTCGCCAAGGGCACGGCCGGCAAGGTCGTCCTGGGGGACACCGACAGCTCGACGGCGGTGATCGCGGACGCGGTGCGCTGGGTGAACCCGGCGTCGATCGTGAAGAACACCGGCGAGTACAACCAGTGGCACAAGTTCCCGGTCACGGACACGGTGCAGAAGTGGCTGGACGGCACGGCCAACCACGGCTTCGTGCTGAAGGCCACGGACGAGTCGGCGACCGCCAAGACCGGCGGTCCGCGCTATGAGGCCGGCGACGGCGACTACGGCGGTGAGACCTCCACGATCCCGCGGCTGACGGTCACCTACGGCAAGGTCGGCACGACCCTGAACTCGCCGACGGTGACCCACGGTACGGGCCCGGAGCTGTCGTGGAAGACGTATTCCAACACCACCGGCGACAGCGGCCTGGACATCGTGGAGTACCAGCTGCACCGCTCCACGCAGCAGGCCTTCACGCCCTCGGCCGCGACGCTCGTCGCGCCGATCGACAAGGCGGCCACCAGCTACACGGACACCACCGCGACACCGACCCCGGACTCCTCGGCGAACGAGATCGGCCGCTCGTACTACTACCAGCTGGCGGTGAAGACCAAGAGCGGCGAACTGCTCGGATCACCGACCCGCATCGTCGGCGTGCCGAAGGCGGGCCGCACGATGCGGCTGATCCAGGGCACATCGGGGGTGACGGACACGACCCTGTCGTCCGCGCAGCCGACCACGAACCAGGACGCCATCCAGTCCTTCGGCGTCGGCCAGAAGTGGCTGAGCGTCGGCAACAACTCCGCCACCTACGGCAAGACCCGCGCGGCGTTGAAGTTCGCCACCTCCGACATTCCGACCACGGCCACGGTGCTGGAGTCGCGGCTGTTCATGTGGGGCGCTGAGACCACCACCGGCACGAACGGTGCGATCTACGAGCTGCGCGGTCTGACCCGGGACTTCGCGGAGACGTCGGCCACCTGGAACAACGCCACGTCGACGACGGCGTGGACGACGCCCGGCGGTGACCACTCCGGCACGGTCTCGGACACGGTCGCCCAGGTCTCCGAGGTCGGCCGGCACTGGTGGGACGCCACCTCGCTCACCCAGGGCTGGGCCAGGACACCGTCCTCCAACAAGGGCGCGATGATCAGGCTGAAGGACGAGACGGCCACCGGCCCGCAGGAGCGCAGCCTGTTCCTCGCGTCGGAGGCGTCCGACTACCAGCTCGGCCCGCTGCTGCGCGTGATCTACGTCGACTCCACCACGGAGGACACGTACTACGCGCCGCAGACCCCCGCCCGCATGACCCCCAACTCGACGTACACGGTGGACTTCACGGTCACCAACACCACCTCGAGTGCGTGGGCGAGCGGGGAGCGGGTGCTGTCGTACACGTGGAAGCTCCCGGACGGCACGGACGTCACCACCGGTGGCAACCAGCTCTCCACGGCGGTACCCGCCCTGAGCCCCGGCCAGTCGGCGACGATCCAGGCACAGGTCAAGACGCCGATCAACTCCGACTCCGGCAACAAGCGCACCGAATACGTGCTCGGCTGGGACGTCAAGAAGGTCTCCGACGGCAGCTGGCTGTCCGCCGGCACCGGTGGGATTCCGACGCTGAAGCAGAACGTGGCGGTGGAGGACCCGACCTCCAACGCCCTCGGCCTCGAGAAGTTCTACTCCTACACCGGCAAGAACACCGGAGCGGGCTCGACGGTGATGAACAACCTCGCCTCGGGCAACAGCGTGTGGTCCTACAACGCGTTCACCAACCCCGGCCGCGGCCTGACCACGTCCGCCCGGTTCGCGTACAACTCGCTGGACACCTCCGACACGGTGTCAGGCGCGGGTTGGTCGGCGCAGCTGGCAGGCCCGATCCGGTTGGGCGCCCCGCTGGACTTCCACCCGAAGCCGAACAACAACGCCACCGAGATCCGTCTGCCCGACGGCGACGGCACCACGCACGTCTTCACCAGGCAGGCCGACGGCACCTGGAAGGCCCCGGCGGGCGTCCACTACCGCATCACCATGAAAGCGGGCCTGGACTGCACCCCGAACAAGGACCCGGTACCGGACGCCTGGACCCTGCTGCGCCCGGACGGCACGCGCTTCTTGTTCGGCTGCGACGGCTACCTGACGTCCGTCGTCGACAAGAACGGCAACACGCAGACATACACGTACGAGGAACGCAAGTCCAACAACAAGCCGACGAAGTTCCTCACGTACATCACCGACCCTGCCGGCCGGCAGTCCCTGCGGGTCGAGTACTACAAGAAGGGCGACGCGTCGTACGAGTACATCGACGACACGGGCGCCAAGGTCACCGGTTCGAACCTGACGAACTCGAAGATCTACGACCACGTCAAGTCGATCACGGACATCTCCGGGTCCGCCCCGGGCCTGCCGGTCCGAAAGATCTCCTTCTTCTACACGACGAAGGGCCTGCTCGGCCGGTTCACCGACGGTGACGGCTCACCCCAGCCGAAGGTCTTCAAGTTCACCTACGACGCCACCCAGGGCAACAAGAACGTCAAGCTGGTCAAGGCCACCGATCCGCGGGGCAACGGCACTCAGCTGGCGTACTACGCGCCGCAGGCCGGTGACGATCCGAAGTACCACTGGCGCACCAAGACCATCACGGACCGACTGCAGGGCAACACCGGTTTCGGGTACGCGGCGAACACCACGAACACGAAGTTCACCGACACCACCGTCACGGACGCCGAGACGCACGCCACGAAGTACGTCACGGACGACTTCGGGCGCCCGGTCCAGACGACCAACGCCAAGTCCCAGAACGTCAAGATGAGCTGGGACGCGGACAACAACGTCACGTACCTGGAGGAGGACAACGGGGCGAAGACCGCGTACTGCTACGACCAGAAGACGGGCTACCCGCTCTGGAAGCGTGACGCGGAGAACAACAAGTCGGGTGTCCCGGACCCGACGACCACGTGCGTGACGGACACCTCCAAGTGGCCGGCCAACGCCGTCAGGTACGAGTACCAGACCCGTGCGGACGGCTACTCCGCCGACCTGTTCCGCAAGACCTCCCCGGAGGGCCGCACGTGGCAGTTCGGCTACGACACGTTCGGCAACCTGAAGACGGTCACCGACCCCAAGGGTGTCGCGACGACGACGGTCCCGGACGACTACACGACGAAGTACGACTACGACTCCTACGGGCAGCTGACCAAGGCCGTCGACGCCAACGGCAATCCGACGACGAACAGTGACTTCGGGCCGACCGGCTACCCGGCGAGGATCACCGACGCACTGAACAAGTCCACCTCGTACGTGTACGACGAGCGCGGT
The DNA here is from genome assembly GCF_040613735.1 of Streptomyces sp. NPDC006235. Classification (NCBI taxonomy): domain Bacteria; kingdom Bacillati; phylum Actinomycetota; class Actinomycetes; order Kitasatosporales; family Streptomycetaceae; genus Streptomyces; species Streptomyces sp. NPDC006235. Next base: position 163,349 of record NZ_JBEXSR010000008.1, on the reverse strand, counting down.
CAGGTCACCGAGGTCACCGACGCGCGGGGCAAGACGACCAGGCAGGACTACGACACCTTCGGGCGTCCGCTGGTCTCGACCGTGCCGAAGGACCAGGACGAGGCCGAGCTGATCACCACTCCGGCCCCGGAATTCGACGCAAACAACAACGCCACCACGGTCACGGCGCCCAACGGCGCAGTGTCCACGGCGGTGTACGACGCCGCGGACCAGGTCATCTCCGCGACCGCGCCGAAGGACTCGCCGACCGCTCCCGAACGCACCACGGCCTACACGTACGACAAGGTCGGCAACGTCAAGACGGTCACCGAGCCCAAGGGCACCGCGACCACCTCCGTGCCGGGCGACTACCTCACCACCAGTCACTACAACGAGATCTACCAGCTGACCTCGGTCGTCAACGCCGCCGGGGACAAGGCCGCCTACCAGTACAACAACGTCGGCGACGTCGTCACGGTCATCGACCCCAAGAAGAACGCGACCGCCGACACCACCGACTACTCCACCAAGAGCGCGTACGACCTGAACCACCGCGTCGTGCGGGTCACGGACGCCGCCGGGAAGTTCACGTCGAGCACGTACGACAAGGACGGCCTGGCGGTCGAGACCACAGACCAGGAGGGCAACACCACGTTCGTCACCTACGACGAGCGCGGCAAGCAGACAGAGGTGAAGGTGCCTCACGAGGGCACCACCTACCGGGTCTCCAGGACCGAGTACGACCAGGTCGGCAACGTCACGAAGGCGATCAGCCCGCGCGGCACCGAGACCACGACGGCGGGCGACTTCGAGAGCCGTACCGAGTACGACGCCCTCAACCGGCCGACCAAGCAGTACCAGCCGTACGCCCCCGGCGACGCCCGCTACAACGACCCGAACGTGTACAGCGAGACGGTCTACGACGAGGTCGGCCGTGTGGCGAAGACCTCGCTGCCGCCCTCCGAGGGCCAGAGCGTCCGCAACGACACCACCTACGAGTACTTCGACAACGGATGGCTGAGGTCGTCCACGGACCCCTGGGACATCACCACCACCTACGACTACAACGACGTCGGTCAGCAGACCGCCCGCACCCTGACCTCGGCCGGCGGCTCCTTCAACCGCACCATGGGATGGAGCTACTTCCCCAACGGCCGCCTCAAGTCGAAGACGGACGACGGCGTGCCGGTCGGCACCGCGGTCCCGCTCGTCGACAACTCCGACACTCAGAACACCAGCTCGACCGGCACCTGGACCAAGGCCAGTGCCACCGGGCAGCAGGGCCACAACCACCAGGTCCACGCCGCCGGAGCCGGGACCGACGCGTTCACCTGGACGCTGAACATCCCCAGGGACGGCACCTACACCGTCTACGTCAAGTACCCGCAGGTGTCAGGAGCGGCCACGTCCGCCAAGTACACGGTCACCCACGCCTCGGGAACCACCGACAAGACGATCAGCCAGGCGACAGGAGCCGGGACCTGGGTCCCGCTGGGCTCCCACACCTTCACCCAGGGCAACTCCGCCAAGCTGCAACTGTTCCAGAACAGCGGCGGTGCCGTGGTCGCCGACGGTGTGAAGCTGGTGCGCGACAACTCGGGCGACACCGACACCGAGAAGCACACCTTCACCTACGCCTACGACCTCAACGGCAACCTGGCGTCGATCGACGACACCTCGTCCGGTGCCAGGATCGACGCGTACACCCTGACCTACACCGGCCTCAACCAGGTCCAGAAGGTCACCGAGGCGCTGGCCGGACAGGAGAAGAAGGCCACCACCTACTCGTACGACATCAACGGCCAGCCGGAGACGATCAGCCACCCCGACCAGCACTCCAAGTTCACGTACGACCTGCGTGAGCTGGTCAAGACGGTCTCCGTCGGCGACTCCGCCACGGATCAGTCCCCGCATGTCTCCTCGTACACGTACACCGACCGCGGACTGCCGCTGCAGGAGACGAAGCCGAACGGCAACACCGTCGACCACACCTACTACCGGGACGGCACGGCGAAAACCCAGACCGAGAAGAAGCCCAACGGCACCCTGGTCTCCTCGCACACCTACGCCTACGACGCCAACGGCAACCTGGCGCAGGACGTGTCGAAGAAGATGAACGCCGACAACCGCACGGCGTACCTCTCCTCGACCACCAACCTCACCTATGACCCGGCCGACCGGCTGGCGCAAGCGGTGAAGACCGGCACGGGAGCCGGCACGGAGAGCTACGTCCACGACGACAACGCCAACGTCGTCAGCCAGACCGTCAAGAACGAGTCCACGGACTTCACCTACGACCGCAACCGGCTGCAGACCTCCACCACGAACGGAGTGACGTCCAACTTCACCTACGACCCCTTCGGACGGCAGGAGTCGGTCACCGCCGACGGAAAGATCCAGTCCCGCAACGTGTACGACGGCTTCGACCACGTCGTCGAGTCCCAGCAACGGGGCGCCGACGGCACCATGAAGTCGACGACCTACACGTTCGACCCGCTCGACCGCACCACGGCCAAGACCGCGAACGGCAAGACCACCGACTACCAGTACCTCGGCATGTCCGACGAGGTGCTGAACGAGGAGGTCGCCGGCGCGCTGACGAAGTCCTACGAGTACAGCCCGTGGGGCCAGCGGCTCTCCATGGTAAAGCGCAACAGCGACGGGACGAGCGAGGACGCGCACTACGGCTACAACAGCCAGAGCGACGTCGAGACCCTCACCACCGACACCGGTGACACAAAGGCGACCTACGGCTACACCGCCTACGGCTCGGAAGACACCTCCGAGTTCACCGGCATCGACAAGCCGGACGCTGCCGACCCGACGAAGGAGGCGTTCAACCCCTACCGCTACAACGCCAAGCGGTGGGATGCCCAGTCCGGCACCTACGACATGGGCTTCCGCGACTACGACCCGGGCCTGAACCGGTTCACCTCGCGGGACATGTACAACGGCGCCCTGGCGGACATGGGCCTCGGCACCGACCCCTTCACCGGCAACCGCTACGCCTTCACCGGCGGCAACCCCACCAGCAACGTCGAACTGGACGGGCACTGGTTCGCCCTGGCCATGCCGGCGCTGTCGCTGGGCCCGGTGGGTGTCGCGGTGGTGGCAGCGGTGGTCGTCGTCGCCGCCGTGGCCTACGTCGCCACCGAGGTGGCGAACGACACCTCCGACGACACGTCCGACGAGTCGAAGGAGGAGGCAGCGCCCAAGCCGGAGCCCAAGCCCACGCCGCGAGGGCCGGCGCCCAAGGACGACACGCGGACCGGAGGCGACTGCAGCAGCGGCTCGGGCGGCTGGGTCGAGCACGGTGACCTGGACACGAAGAACGGCAACCGTTCCACCGGCGCCACCGCGTGCCTGACCAAGTCGTACCTCGACACCCACAAGGGAACCAGGACGAACCCCAAGGTGGTCGCACCGCCCGGATACAAGTGGGCACAGCGCACCGCCGGATTCCTGGGGGCGGTCCCCGTGGAGCGGAACATCAACGCGTGCCACCTGCTCGGCAAGCAGCTCAGCGGCTCGGGAACCCAGTTGGAGAACCTGGCCACCTGCGCTCGTGGAGCCAACGACTGGCAGAACGGCTCGGCTCAAGGCGCCAACAACATGAAGAACTACGAGAACCAGGTCGCGGCCGCCGTCCAGGCGGGGCAGGCAGTCTTCTACCAGGTGACGCCTGCGTACAGTGGCTCGAGGACCGTACCGATCGGATTCAAGATCACCGCCTACGGCACGAATCCGGACGGTTCGACGGGCCTGCAGATCAACAGATACGTGCCCAACGTGCTGGCGGGGCGGAACCTCGGAACGTTCAGCGACCAGAACACCGGGCAGCCGGTCCCCACAGGAGGAATGCCGTGACAGGGCCGATCGAGACGGAAGGAGCGGCGCCATGACGGCATGGGACGACCTCCAGCGCGTCATGCCTCCCACGGCGGCGAGCGACACCCGGATGGACTGGGACCGTGTGGCGCGGTCCTGGGGCAAGCAGTTCCCGCCCGACTACCGTCGGTTCCTCGACGTGTACGGAGCGGGGTCGGTCGAGGCATGCCTGGCGGTCCTGGCGCCCTACTCCAAGGGAGAGTCGTCCGCACCGGGGTCCGACGCCATGGCCGAGGAGACGGCCAACGCCAAGGGAGCCTGGGGCAGGATCCCGAAGGCCCCCGAAGCGGCCGGCCTGGATCCGGCGCTGATCGCGTGGGGGGTCTCCAGCGCGGCCGACATCCTGTGCTGGGACACCTCGACCGAGGACCCGGTCACCTGGCCACTGCTCGTGTACAACAGGGACGACAACCTCTGGCGACGCTACGACTGCGGGGTGGTCGAGTTCTTCGTGCGCGTCATCCGGGCGGAGTTCGACGACTGTCCGCTCGGAGACCTCTCCTTCTGGGGTACGGACTCGGCTCTCTTCCTCAACGAGGCGGAGCAGCGACGCCGCCTCGCCCAGGGCCTTGACCCGTGGACCGGTGAACCCGATCCGTACGCGGGCATGTCCTGGAGTTGACGTGAACAGGTGTGGGCCGGGCCGGGCTCCGGCCCGGCCCACACCGGCCTGGGTGCTCAACTGGTCGGATCCGGCGTCCTGGACCGCATGGGCGACACCGGGGGGACGTCTTCCGTCACTGCGAGGAGCACCGGCAGGAGCAGCCCTGCAATCGGCCTCGATTCCCCTGGCCCGCCCGCCGGCCGGGTGCGTGCAACGCGTCGGACCAGTCCGGCTCCCCGTCACGCCGACGCCGACCAACGAAAGAGCAAAAGGTTGTACGCGTCCTGTGACCTTCATGTGTGTGAATCAACACGCCTGTGACCCGTGATGTTGGTGACGCGACATCCGCTTGATCGATCGGGAGTTCCGCAAGCAGGACTCCCGACTGAGCGAGCGGAGGGGTGGGGTCCCATGAGCCCAGTGGACGGACATGTTCCGGAGGCCGAAGTGATGCGGTCGTGCGCCGCGAGGTTCGTCGCCCGCGTCACCGCCCGCACCCGGCTGCCGCTGGACTACTCCGTGGCCAGCCTGCGGATCGTGGACTTCCTGATCGACGGGCTGCGCAAAGGCGGGGCCGGACGCGAGCAGGTGGGGGACACTCTGTTCGGGCTCGGCGCCTACGTCGGTGAGGTGCTCGTGCGCCGTGCGGGGGCGGTGTGGGTGGACTTCGACGCCGACCAGCGCACCTACTTCGTCCAGCCGGTCGGGGTGCAGATGCCGGACGGCCGGGTATGGAACCCGCTCGGCAAGGTCCGCAACCGCTTCGACCACGGCGGACCCGGAGAATCGCTCCAGACTTTCTATCTGACGCTGCACGGTCGGGCCAAGGGACGTCGCGTGAGGAGCACCTCTGCCGCGCTGGCGGTGCTGCTCGCCGCAGCGCTGACCGGCTTCGCCGACTCGTCGGACGAGGGCCAGCCCGTCGAGTTCGCACGGCGCACGGCTCAGAGCCCGCTGACCGCCCTCGCCTAGCCTCGCACCGCGTTCCGAGTTCCTCGCCCGCGCCAAGGAGGCGACGACCGGACACAAGGGCCGGACGTTCGCGGTGTGACCGCGCCCCGATCTTCCGCCGGACCACCCTGAGCAGGGCTTTCCTGTGGTGCGTCGCTCCCGCAGGCACCCCTCGGGTAGGCACCCGTTCGGTCGCCACGGCCACCGCCCATGCCCGGTCGCCGAACGCGGGAGCCGGCACCCGGCGCTGCTCGCCCGGAACGTCCGCCAGGGGGCAGCGACCCGCCCCCGCCCCCTCCGAGTGGCGGTTGACGTCCTGCCTTCGGTGGCGACTTCGCCGTTTTTTTGGCCGCGGCACTGACGGTGATCGCGGTCGTGTTCTTTTTGGGCGGCTGCCCCGGCGGGCGGCCGGGCAGGGTTGGCGGCGTGCTGTGCTGAAGTGAAAGCGACGCGCCCCTGGATCGGGGCAGGGTGGGAGTCCAGTCCTGGACGTGACGAGCGAGGGCCGAGCCAAGCGCCGTTGTCCTAGAGAAACGCACCAACGGCGGGCGTCGTCGTGAACGCAAAAACTCCCGACCTGTATTTCTGCAGGCCAGGAGATTTTCCCGGAGTGCCCCCGGCAGGATTCGAACCTGCGCACACGGCTCCGGAGGCCGTTGCTCTATCCCCTGAGCTACGGGGGCGTGTCCGTCGCGTTGCTCGCGGCGACGGGTAGAACACTACCAGCTCCCCCGGGATGGTCATGAACGGGTTTCCGCTGTCGGGGGCGGGGTTGCGGGTCGCTCGGTCGGGGTGGAAGTGGGGAAAACCCGGACGCGGTGGCCGGGGTCGACCTACTCTCGAGTTGTGCCAGGCGCGTCGGGCCGGGTGCTTGTTGTGGACGACAACAAGGTCATCCGGCAGTTGATCAGGGTCAACCTCGAGCTGGAGGGGCTGGAGGTCGTGACCGCGGCCGATGGTGCCGAGTGTCTTGATGTCGTTCATCAGGTGCGGCCCGATGCAGTGACCCTCGATGTCGTCATGCCCCGGCTGGACGGGATCCGGACCGCCGCCCGTCTGCGAGCCGATCCGCGGACCCGTGACGTGCCCCTCGCCATCATCAGTGCCTGTACGCAGTACGAGGTCGAGGCCGGGCTGGAGGTGGGCGTCGACGCCTTCCTCGCCAAGCCGTTCGAGCCCGCCGAACTCGTAGGGATGGTACGGCAGTTGATCGAGCGGGAGCGGGGCGGGGGGAGGCAGGGGGGCGGTGGTGGGAGCGCGCCCGCTTACGGGTCCGTCCTCGGTGCGGGGGAGGCCGAGCGGGCCGGGAGTGCCGGCAGTTGATCCGTCCTCTGAATGGCTCGCTGAGCGATCCGACGGTCGAGGGCCCCGTCCACATCCCGGACCCTCTGCAAACCGGTTCGCATACCCGCCCCCTTCCTCCCATACGCTTGTCCCGTGACCCCCGTCGAGCTCTCCCGCACCGTGCTGCACGCCGTGCGCCGCGCTGTCGACGAGGGTGAGCTCAGCGTGACCGTGCCGGAGCGGGCCGTGGTCACTCCGCCGGGGCCCGGGGGCTGTGGCGATTACGCCACCGGCATCGCCCTCCAGCTGGCCGGCGCGGCAGGACAGCCGCCGCGGCGCGTGGCCGAGATCCTCAGGGCCCGGCTCGCCGCTGAGGCCTTCATCGACGACGTCGTCGTCACGGGGCCCGGATTTCTCAACTTCAGCCTGGAGCGCGACGCCTCCGCACTCCTCGTCGAGGAGATCCTGCGGCGTGGGCGGCGGTACGGCCACACCGAGGGGCTCAGCGGGAGCATTGTGCGGCTCCGGTGCCCGGCCGAGGTCCGTGCCGTCGTCGTCGCGGATGCCCTGGCCCGCGTGCTGCGCAGCCAGGGCGACCTCGTACGCGTGACGTGCGACGGCGGGCCCGCGCCGGAGTGGGAGACCGGCCTCGGTGTGGATGCCGGCCATTCCGGCAGTTACCCCGGCTCCCTCCCCGACCTCGACGTCACTCTCCACCCCGCCCCCGCCCCCGCCGACCCCCTCCCCCTCGGCCGCGACGCCGCCCGCTGGGCGCTGCTGTACCCGGCCGTGCACGACCGGGTACGGATCACCGGCGATCATCTGGCCCAGCGGGAGGCCAACCCCCTCTTCCGCGTCCGGTACGCCCACGCCCGCACCCGGGCGCTCCTGCGCAACGCCGCCGACCTGGGCTTCCACCCCGAGCCCGGCCCCGTGAGCGACGCGGAGGCACTGCTCGCCGTACTCGGCGACCACCCCCGCGTCCTCGCCGCCACCGCCGCACACCGCGGCCCCGACCGCCTGGCCCGGCACCTCGTCACCGTCGCCGACGCCACGCTGCCGCTGCTCCCGGCCGTGCTGCCCCTCGGCGACGAGAAACCCTCGGCCGCCCACCGTGCCCGGCTCGCCCTCGCCGAAGCCGCCGGGGCGGTGCTGGCCGGTGGCCTGTCCCTGCTCGGCATCGACGCACCCGACCATCTCTGAAAGACGACCGATCATGAGCCGTTCCGCCCACCCCGCCGGGCCCCGTCACGCCGACGTCCTCCCCGAGGGCCACTACTCGGCCCCGCCCGCCGACCTCAACGCCCTGGACCCGGAGGTCTGGGCGCAGACCGTGACGCGTGACGAGCACGGTGTCGCCACCGTCGGAGGGATTCCCGTCACGCGGCTCGCCGAGGAGTTCGGCACCCCGGCCTACATCCTCGACGAGGCCGACTTCCGGTCGCGCGCACGTGCCTGGCGCACCGCGTTCGGGACCGACGCCGACGTCTACTACGCCGGCAAGGCGTTCCTGTCCCGTGCCGTCGTGCGCTGGCTGCACGAGGAGGGGCTGAACGTCGACGTCTGCTCCGGCGGCGAGCTGGCCACCGCCCTGTCCGCCGGCATGCCCGCCGACCGCATCGCCTTCCACGGCAACAACAAGTCCGTCGACGAGATCACCAGGGCAGTCGAGGCCGGTGTGGGGCACATCGTGCTCGACTCCTTCCAGGAGATCGCCCGCGTCGCCCACATCGCGCAGGGCCTGGGTAAGCGGCAGAAGGTCCTGATCCGGATCACGGTCGGTGTCGAGGCCCACACCCACGAGTTCATCGCCACGGCCCACGAGGACCAGAAGTTCGGCATCCCGCTGGCCGGCGGGCAGGCCGCCGAGGCCGTACGCCGTGCCCTCGCGCTCGACGGGCTGGAACTCGTCGGCCTGCACAGCCACATCGGTTCGCAGATCTTCGACATGTCCGGGTTCGAGGTCGCCGCGCACCGGGTCGTCATGCTGCTGAAGGACGTGCGCGACGAGCATGGCGTCGAGCTGCCCGAGATCGACCTCGGCGGCGGGCTCGGGATCGCGTACACGAGTGACGACGACCCACGCGAGCCGCACGAGATCGCCAAGGCACTGAGTGAGATCGTCAGCCGTGAGTGCGAGGCCGCCAAGCTGCGCACACCGCGCATCTCCGTCGAGCCGGGCCGCGCCATCGTCGGCCCGACCGCCTTCACGCTCTACGAGGTCGGCACCACCAAGCCCCTCGACGGACTGCGGACGTACGTCTCCGTCGACGGCGGCATGTCGGACAACATCCGTACCGCGCTGTACGACGCCGAGTACAGCGTCGCGCTGGTCTCCCGCACCTCCGACGCCGAGCCGATGCTCGCCCGGGTCGTCGGCAAGCACTGCGAGAGCGGGGACATCGTGGTCAAGGACGCGTTCCTGCCGGCCGACCTGGCACCGGGTGACCTCATCGCCGTACCGGCCACAGGCGCCTACTGCCGGTCCATGGCCAGCAACTACAACCACGTGCTGCGGCCGCCGGTCGTCAGCGTGCGGGACGGCGAGGCCCGGGTGATCGTCCGCCGCGAGACGGAGGAGGACCTGCTGCGTCTCGACGTCGGCTGAGCGGAGGCCGAGGGACACGGGGCGGAAGATCTCCTGTCTTCCGCCCCCGCACAAATGAAATAGACATCTCACGATCCGGACCGGGGGCAGAAACTCCCGTCCGGTGAGTGAGACTGGTTGCACCGTAGACGGTAAAGAGGAAACGAGGTCGGATGATGCGTACGCGTCCGCTGAAGGTGGCGCTGCTGGGCTGTGGAGTGGTCGGCTCAGAGGTGGCGCGCATCATGACGACGCACGCCGACGACCTCACGGCCCGGATCGGGGCCCCGGTGGAGCTGGCGGGCGTGGCCGTGCGGCGGCCCGACCGGGTCAGGGAAGGCATCGACCCGGCCCTCGTCACCACCGACGCCACCGCCCTCGTCAAACGCGGCGACATCGACGTCGTCGTGGAGGTGATCGGCGGCATCGAACCGGCGCGGACCCTCATCACCACCGCCTTCGAGCACGGCGCCTCCGTCGTCTCCGCCAACAAGGCGCTGCTCGCCCAGGACGGAGCGGCCCTGCACGCCGCCGCCGACGAGCACGGCAAGGACCTCTACTACGAGGCCGCCGTCGCCGGTGCCATCCCGCTGATCCGGCCGCTGCGCGAGTCCCTCGCCGGCGACAAGATCAACCGGGTGATGGGCATCGTCAACGGCACGACCAACTTCATCCTCGACAAGATGGACTCGACGGGCGCCGGGTATCAGGAGGCCCTCGACGAGGCCACCGCCCTCGGATACGCCGAGGCCGACCCGACCGCCGACGTCGAGGGCTTCGACGCCGCCGCCAAGGCCGCCATCCTCGCCGGCATCGCCTTCCACACGCGCGTGCGCCTCGACGACGTCTACCGCGAGGGCATGACCGAGGTGACGGCGGCCGACTTCGCCTCCGCGAAGGAGATGGGCTGCACCATCAAACTGCTCGCCATCTGCGAGCGGGCCGCGGACGGGGCGTCCGTCACCGCGCGCGTGCATCCCGCGATGATCCCGCTGAGTCACCCGCTGGCCTCCGTGCGCGGCGCCTACAACGCCGTCTTCGTGGAGTCCGACGCCGCCGGGCAGCTCATGTTCTACGGCCCCGGAGCGGGCGGTTCCCCCACGGCCTCGGCCGTGCTCGGCGACCTCGTCGCCGTCTGCCGCAACCGGATCGGCGGCGCGACCGGACCGGGTGAGTCCGCCTATGCCGCGCTGCCGGTGTCGCCGATGGGCGACGTGGTCACGCGCTACCACATCAGTCTCGACGTGGCCGACAAACCGGGTGTTCTCGCCCAGGTCGCGACCGTCTTCGCCGAGCACGGAGTCTCGATCGATACGGTTCGCCAGTCGGGGAAGGACGGCGAGGCCTCCCTCGTCGTCGTCACGCACCGCGCGTCCGACGCCGCCCTCACCGGGACCGTCGAGGCGTTGCGCAAGCTCGACACCGTGCGTGGTGTCGCCAGCATCATGCGGGTTGAAGGAGAGTAACCAGCAATGACCCACCAGTGGCGCGGAATCATCGAGGAGTACCGGGACCGGCTTCCGGTATCCGACACCACGCCGGTCGTGACGCTCCGCGAGGGCGGCACGCCGCTCGTGCCCGCGCAGGTGCTCTCCGAGCGCACGGGCTGCGAGGTCCACCTCAAGGTGGAGGGCGCGAATCCGACCGGGTCCTTCAAGGACCGCGGCATGACCATGGCCATCACGCGGGCCAAGGAGGAGGGCGCGAAGGCCGTCATCTGCGCCTCCACCGGCAACACGTCCGCCTCCGCCGCCGCGTACGCCGTGCGGGCCGGGATGGTCTGCGCCGTGCTCGTGCCGCAGGGCAAGATCGCGCTCGGCAAGATGGGCCAGGCCCTCGTGCACGGCGCGAAGATCCTCCAGGTCGACGGCAACTTCGACGACTGCCTCACGCTCGCGCGCGGCCTGAGCGACAACTACCCCGTGGCGCTGGTCAATTCGGTCAACCCGGTGCGTATCGAGGGCCAGAAGACGGCCGCCTTCGAGATCGTGGACATGCTGGGCGACGCGCCCGACATCCACGTCCTGCCGGTGGGCAACGCGGGCAACATCACGGCCTATTGGAAGGGCTACCAGGAGTACGCCGCCGACGGCGTCGCCACCCGGACCCCCCGCATGTGGGGCTTCCAGGCCTCCGGCAGCGCCCCGATCGTGCGCGGCGAGGTCGTCAAGGACCCGTCGACGATCGCCACCGCCATCCGCATCGGCAACCCGGCCTCCTGGCAGTACGCGCTCGCCGCGCGGGACGAGTCGGGCGGCTTCATCGACGAGGTGACGGACCGTGAGATCCTGCGCGCCTACCGGCTGTTGGCCTCGCAGGAGGGTGTCTTCGTCGAGCCCGCGTCCGCCGCGTCCGTCGCCGGCCTGCTCAAGGCCGCCGAGCAGGGCAAGGTCGACCCGGGGCAGCGGATCGTGTGCACCGTCACGGGCAACGGCCTGAAGGACCCCGACTGGGCCGTCGCCGGTGCCCCGCAGCCGGTCACCGTACCCGTCGACTCGGCGGCCGCGGCGGAGCGCCTCGGCCTGGTCTGACGTGCGCCGACGCTCCGAGCGCCGGTGTAACGCCCGACACGTTCCGGCGTAAGAGGGCGCTTCACCGGGGAGGTTCCCTACGGGGGGTGCACAGGGGGCTTACGACACGCATCGTGCGCCTCCTGTGCGCCCTATGTCGCCACAGAACCTTCCTTCGATAGGCTGTACTGAACCCGCCCGCCGCATATGCCGCGGAGCCGCGCCGTCTCCGCGGCCCCCAGGGTTCTCGTACACCATCGAATGTCCATCCCACGTCATTCGACCATCACGCAGCTCAAGGAGAGTCATCGAGCGATGGCCGGTCCAGCGTTCCGAGCCGCCGCCGTCCGGGTGCGCGTCCCCGCCACCAGCGCCAACCTCGGCCCGGGCTTCGACGCCCTCGGCCTCGCGCTGGGGTTGTACGACGACGTGGTCGTCCGGGTGGCCGACTCCGGGCTGCACATCGACATCGCGGGTGAGGGCAGCGAGACACTCCCGCGCGACGAGCGGCACCTTCTCGTACGTTCCCTGCGCACCGCCTTCGATCTGCTGGGCGGACAGCCGCGCGGCCTGGAGATCGTCTGCGCCAACCGCATTCCGCACGGCCGGGGCCTGGGCTCCTCCTCGGCCGCCATCTGCGCCGGCATCGTCGCCGCCCGCGCCGTGACCATAGGCGCCGAGGCCAAGCTCGACGACACGGCGCTGCTGGAACTCGCCACCGAGATCGAGGGCCACCCCGACAACGTCGCCGCCTGTCTGCTGGGCGGCTTCACCCTGTCCTGGATGGAGGGCGGCGCGGCCCGGGCGATCAGGATGGAGCCCGCCGATTCCATCGTTCCGGTGGTTTTCGTGCCGGGGAAGCCGGTACTCACCGAAACAGCGCGCGGCCTGCTGCCGCGCACCGTGCCGCACGTCGACGCAGCCACCAACGCGGGCCGGGCCGCCCTGCTCGTCGAGGCCATGACGCGGCGTCCCGAGCTGCTGCTGCCCGCCACCGAGGACCGCCTGCACCAGGAGTACCGTGCCCCGGCCATGCCCGAGAGCGCGGCACTGGTGGAGCGGCTGCGGGCCGAGGGCGTCCCCGCGGTGATCTCCGGCGCCGGCCCGACGGTCATGGCGCTGGCCGACCCGGGCACCGCCGACAAGGTCGAGGCCCTGGCAGGCGCGGACTGGGCCGCGAACAGGCTGAGTCTCGATCCGCAGGGCGCGGTCGTGTTGCCGCTCGCGACCTCCACCGACATTTAAAAGCGCACGGTTGCCGGATTTCGAGAGGGGGAATGTTTGTTGGATCCGGTAGTGTTAACCTCAAGTCTGCACCCGACCCCACCACGGCGAGGTGCCTCGTGTCCCCGTCCGGGACAGACATTCTTCCGGGAGCCCCCCAAGCCGCACTGTGTTCCGTACGTCGGACCGTACGCCGTACACGGACACTGAGCGGGGCGCAGGGCACGCTCCGGAACCGGTGCGACCACGCCGCGTGACACTGACACTGGGTGTCACGGCATATGGAAGCGCCATCACCAGATTCCTCCGCCGCTGAGGCGGACCACCGCCCCGGCACGGTTCACACCACACGGACCGAAGCCGGACAGCACAACCGGTCGCCGAGCCAGACAGGCCGACGTCCGCTCCAGGGAAGGACCCTTCGTGAGCGACACCACCGATCTGATGGGCGCACGTGTCGAGGAGACCGCTGCCGCGCCCGCCACGGACGCCTCCGCGCCTGCCACCGGTGCCGGCTCCCGGCGGCGCCGCGGTACCGGCCTCGAGGGCATGGTGCTGGCCGAGCTGCAACAGGTCGCATCCGGCCTCGGTATCAGGGGCACCGCGCGTATGCGCAAGAGCCAGCTGATCGAGGTCATCAAGGAGGCGCAGGCGTCCGGCGGCGCCGCTCCGGCGGCGAAGGCCGAGGCCCCCGCGGAGACCAAGCCGAAGCGCCGCGCCACCTCCCGGACCCGTACGGGGGACAACGCCGAGAAGGCGGAGAAGAAGGCGGACGCGAAGCAGGCCCCCGAGGCCCCCGCCCAGAAGGCCGACAAGGCCGAGAAGGCCGTGGCCCAGCAGCAGATCGACATTCCCGGCCAGCCGGCCAGCGACGACGCGCCCTCCGAGCGCCGCCGTCGCCGGGCCACCGCCGACGCCGGTTCCCCGGCCGCCGCCGCTCCCGAGACGGTCGCCGCCGAGGCGAAGAACGAGTCCAAGGGCGAGTCGCAGCCGCAGCAGCAGTCCCAGAACGACGCCAAGTCCGACGGGGGCGAGGGCGGCGAGGGCCGTCGTCGCGACCGCCGTGACCGCGGCCGGGACAGGGACCGCGACGGCGGCCGTGACCGCGACCGCCGGGGCAACAAGGGCGACGACCAGCAGGGCGGCCAGCGCGGTCAGCAGAACCAGCAGCAGGGCGGCGGCCGCCAGGACCGTGACCGCCAGCAGGACGACGACGACTTCGAGGGCGGCCGGCGTGGCCGTCGCGGGCGTTACCGCGACCGGCGTGGCCGCCGTGGCCGCGACGACATCGCCTCCGAGCCGCAGATCGCCGAGGACGACGTCCTGATCCCCGTCGCGGGCATCCTGGACATCCTCGACAACTACGCCTTCATCCGCACGTCCGGCTACCTGCCCGGCCCGAACGACGTGTACGTCTCCCTGGCCCAGGTCCGCAAGAACGGCCTGCGCAAGGGTGACCACATCACCGGTGCGGTCCGTCAGCCGAAGGAGGGCGAGCGCCGCGAGAAGTTCAACGCGCTGGTGCGCCTGGACTCCGTCAACGGCATGGCGCCCGAACACGGCCGCGGCCGCCCGGAGTTCAACAAGCTGACGCCGCTGTACCCGCAGGACCGCCTCCGCCTGGAGACGGACCCGGGCGTCCTCACCACCCGCATCATCGACCTGGTCTCGCCCATCGGTAAGGGCCAGCGCGGTCTGATCGTGGCCCCGCCGAAGACCGGCAAGACCATGATCATGCAGGCGATCGCCAACGCGATCACGCACAACAACCCCGAGTGCCACCTGATGGTCGTCCTCGTCGACGAGCGTCCGGAAGAGGTCACCGACATGCAGCGGTCGGTCAAGGGCGAGGTCATCTCCTCGACCTTCGACCGCCCGGCCGAGGACCACACGACGGTCGCGGAGCTCGCCATCGAGCGTGCCAAGCGGCTGGTGGAGCTCGGTCACGACGTGGTCGTCCTGCTGGACTCCATCACGCGTCTGGGCCGTGCGTACAACCTCGCCGCCCCGGCCTCCGGCCGCATCCTGTCCGGTGGTGTCGACTCGACGGCCCTGTACCCGCCGAAGCGCTTCTTCGGTGCGGCCCGCAACATCGAGGACGGCGGCTCGCTGACCATCCTCGCCACCGCCCTGGTGGACACCGGCTCCCGCATGGACGAGGTCATCTTCGAGGAGTTCAAGGGCACCGGCAACGCCGAGCTCAAGCTCGACCGGAAGCTCGCCGACAAGCGCATCTTCCCGGCGGTGGACGTCGACGCGTCCGGCACCCGTAAGGAAGAGATCCTGCTCGCCAGCGACGAGCTGTCCATCGTCTGGAAGCTGCGCCGAGTGCTGCACGCCCTCGACCAGCAGCAGGCCGTCGAGCTGCTCCTCGACAAGATGAAGCAGACGAAGTCGAACGCCGAGTTCCTGATGCAGATCCAGAAGACCACTCCGACGCCGGGCAACGGCGACTGAGGTAAGCACTGCGTAAGAGGGCCGCTCCCGGAAAGGGGAGCGGCCCTTTGCGCTGTTCGCGTGAGGGTAGGATCACGCTCTCTTCGAACATGTGATCCCGAGGGGGGACATTCGTGGGTAGAACCATGCCTGGGGGCGGTCGGCACAGACGCCGGATACGTATCGCCCTTCCCGTCGCCGCGGCCGGTGTGGCCGCCGCCGTGGCCGCCGCGCTGCTGACTACGTCCGCCGGCGCGGCCACCGCACTGCCGCGGCCGACGGTCAAGCCCGCCACCACCTCGCCGTCGCTCGCCGAGCTGGAGAAGCGCGTCGCGGGCGCCATGGCCGGTGACGACATCGCGGGCAAGACGAGCAAGACGTCGCTGAGCACGAGCACGAACACCAGCCCTTCCACCGTCGACCCGAAGATCATCGGCGGCAGCGAGACCACCATCACCTCGGCCCCGTGGATGGCGCAGCTGCACTACTACGACGACCGGGGCACCTCGACCACCAGCGACGACATCGGCTTCTTCTGCGGCGGCGCCGTCGTCGCGCCGACGAAGATCCTCACCGCCGCGCACTGCGTCAAGGGCTACGACTGGCACGCCAACGGCGCCATCGTCACCGGCACCTCCCAGCTGCCCTCGGCCGACGGCACCGACCTGCACGGCGGCACCGTCACCGGCGTCTGGCGGCAGTGGAACCACCCGTCGTACAACGCGACGACCATCGACAACGACATCGCGGTGCTCACCCTGCCCGTCCCGGTCAAGGCCACCCCGATCCGCATGACGACGTCCGGCGACACCACGTCGTACCAGGCCGGCACCAGTGCCAAGGTCTACGGCTGGGGCCGCACCAGCTCCACCAGCGACGACATCTCCGAGACGCTGAAGACGGCCACGCTGCCCGTCCAGTCCGACACCACCTGCGCCGGCGCGTACGGCAGCGACTTCGTCAAGGGCCACATGGTCTGCGCGGGCAACCCCGCCACCGGCAGCGACACCGGCACCACCACCGCCTGCAACGGCGACTCCGGTGGCCCCCTGGTCGTCAACAACCGGATCGTCGGTGTCGTCTCCTGGGGCGTGACGGACTGCGTCGCCAAGGGCGCCTACAGCGTCTTCAGCAAGGTCAGCACCTACGTCGGCGCCGCCTACCCGCGCCTCGACGACACCAACATCAGCGGCGACCACAAGGCCGATCTGTGGGTGCGCAACGCCTCCACCAAGACGGGCTACTCCAAGGACTCCATGGGCACGTCCTTCGCCGCCCGCGAGTCCTGGGGCAATTGGAACGGCTTCAACACCGTCCTGCAGACGGACTTCGACCGGGACGGCTACCAGGACCTGGTCTACCGGCGCAGCAGCGACGGCGACGTCTTCTGGGCCCACTACGTGATCTCCACCGGCACCTGGTCCACCAAGCAGATCGCCGACAACTGGAAGACCCGCACCCGCATCATCACCCCCGGTGACGTCACCGGCGACTACCTGCCCGACCTGCTCTCGGTCGACTCGGCGGGCGTGATGTGGATCTACCCGGGCAAGGGCAACGGCACCTTCTCGCCCCGCGTCAAGGTGAGTTCCGGCTGGAACCAGTACAACTCCGTGCGCGGCCACGGCGACTTCACCGGGGACGGCAAGACCGACCTGATCGCCCGCAGCGCGTCGGGCAGCTACATGTACCTCTACAAGGGCACCGGCAAGTCCGGCTCGGCCGCCTTCTCGGCCCGGGTCAAGGTGCGCACCTGGAGCGGCTACAACGCCTTCGACGCCACCGGCGACATCACCGGCGACGGCAAGGCCGACTTCCTGGCCCGCACCCCCGGCGGGACGCTCTACCTGTACCCGGGCACCGGCAAGGCGACCAGCGAGATCTTCGCCACAAGGAAGTCCGTCGGTACCGATTTCAAGCAGTACGACATCTTCGGCTGAAATCGCAGGTGAGCGAGGTACCCCTCGCTGACACGAACACACACTGTGCCCACCGCCCCACGCGGTGGGCACAGTCCGTTGTGCAACCCTTTCCCGAGTTTCTCCGTCTGACCAGGCGGAGTGACGATGGTGCCAGGAGGAAGTCCCCGACCGAGCACGCCTGGCACTGACCGCAGGGGGTAACCGACCGTAGACGAGCTGAGGAGCACATGTCTGCCGAGAGCACGCCGGGTCCGGGTATACCGGGCGATACCGGCATCACCGGGCCGCGTCACCGCGCCAAGGGCCGACGCCGCAAGCCCCGTAAGCGCCACCGGGCCCTGATGGTGACGGCCTGGACCGCTGCGGGCATCGTCGCCCTGGGCGGCGCCGGGGCCGGGTACATGTACTTCAAGCTCAACGGCAACCTCAAGAGCGTCGACATCGACCAGGCCCTCGGCACGGACCGGCCCAAGAAGGCCGACAACGGCTCGGAGAACATCCTCGTCCTCGGCTCCGACACCCGCGCCGGCGGCAACAAGAAGCTCGGCGGCGGCACCGACGACGGCAGCGCCCGCTCCGACACGGCGATGATCGTGCACGTCTACAAGGGGCACAAGAAGGCCAGCGTGGTCTCCATCCCGCGCGACACCCTCATCGACCGGCCCTCGTGCACGGACACCAAGGGCAAGGAGTACCCCGCCGCGAACGGCGTGATGTTCAACTCCGCGTACTCCACCGGCGGGGCCGCCTGCGCCGTCAAGACCGTCGAGTCGATCACCGACCTGCGCATGGACCACTACCTGGAGGTCGACTTCGCCGGCTTCCAGAGGCTCATCGACGACCTCGGCGGCGTCGAGGTCACCACGACCAAGAGCATCGACGACCCCGACAGCCACCTGAAGCTGAAGGCCGGCACCCACAGACTCGACGGCGAGCAGGCCCTCGGCCTGGTCCGCACCCGGCACGGCGTGGGCGACGGCTCCGACCTCGGCCGCATCCAGCTCCAGCAGGCCTTCATCAAGGCCCTGGTCAACCAGGTCAAGGACGTCGGCGTCTTCACGAACCCGAAGAAGCTGCTCGACCTCGCCGAGACCGCGACCAAGACGGTGACGACCGACTCCGACCTCGGCTCGGTCAACAAGCTCGCGTCCTTCGCGGACGGCCTGAAGGGCATCACCCCGTCCCACATGCACATGGTCACGATGCCGGTGGCCTACGACCCGGCCGACCCCAACCGGGTCCTCCTCCAGAAGAAGAAGGCCGACGAGATCTGGAAGGCCCTGCAGAACGACAAGCCGATCCCGAAGAGCGCGACGAAGGGAACGGCGACGGGTGAAGCCAAGGGTGTCGTGAGCGGCGACTAAGGGGCGCGGGGAACTGCGCGAACAACCCCCACCGGCCCGCAGGGAATAGATCACCGCAACCCCCGGTTTGGGGGGATGGCCCCAGTCCTGGCAGACTGGTACGTCGGCCCCGGTTCACGCTCCCGCACCCCGCGGCAGCGACCCGGCGCCCTCCCGAAACCTAGGAGACACCTTGAAGCGCGACATCCACCCCGCGTACGTCGAGACGCAGGTCAGCTGCACCTGCGGCGCGTCGTTCACCACCCGCAGCACCATCGAGTCCGGCGCGATCCGTGCCGACGTGTGCTCCGAGTGCCACCCGTTCTACACGGGCAAGCAGAAGATCCTCGACACCGGTGGCCGCGTGGCCCGCTTCGAGGCCCGCTTCGGCAAGGCCGCCGGCTCCAAGAAGTAGCGAGCCCCATTTCGCCGGTCCGCGGACGCGCCCCCTCACCGGGCGCTCCGGGACCGGCGTTTTTGGTCGCCCGCCCTTCACCCCCGTCCCTGCACAGGAGCCCAAGATGTTCGAGGCCGTCGAGGAACTCGTCGCCGAGCACGCCGACCTGGAGAAGAAGCTCGCCGACCCGTCGGTCCACAACGACCAGGCCAACGCGCGCAAGCTGAACAAGCGTTACGCCGAGCTCACCCCGATCGTCGCCACGTACCGCTCCTGGAGGCAGACGGGCGACGACATCGAGACCGCGCGCGAGTTCGCCGCCGACGACCCCGACTTCGTGGCCGAGGTCAAGGAACTGGAGCAGCGGCGCGAGGAGCTGACCGAGAAGCTGCGCCTTCTCCTCGTCCCGCGCGATCCCAGCGACGACAAGGATGTCATCCTCGAGATCAAGGCGGGCGCGGGCGGCGACGAGTCGGCCCTGTTCGCCGGCGACCTGCTGCGCATGTACCTGCGGTACGCCGAGCGGGTCGGCTGGAAGACCGAGATCATCGACGCCACGGAGTCCGAGCTGGGCGGCTACAAGGACGTCCAGGTGGCCGTGAAGACCAAGGGCGGTCAGGGCGCCACGGAGCCCGGGCAGGGCGTGTGGGCCCGACTGAAGTACGAGGGCGGCGTGCACCGCGTGCAGCGCGTCCCCGCCACCGAGTCCCAGGGCCGTATCCACACCTCCGCCGCCGGTGTCCTCGTCACCCCCGAGGCCGAGGAGGTCGACGTCGAGATCAACCCGAACGACCTCCGCATCGACGTCTACCGCTCCTCCGGGCCGGGCGGGCAGTCCGTCAACACCACCGACTCCGCCGTGCGCATCACGCACATCCCCACCGGAGTCGTCGCCTCCTGCCAGAACGAGAAGAGCCAGTTGCAGAACAAGGAGCAGGCACTGCGTATCCTGCGGTCCAGGCTCCTCGCAGCCGCGCAGGAGGAAGCGGAGAGGAACGCCGCCGACGCCCGCCGCAGCCAGGTCCGCACCGTCGACCGCTCCGAGAAGATCCGTACGTACAACTACCCGGAGAACCGCATCTCGGACCACCGCGTCGGCTTCAAGGCGTACAACCTGGACCAGGTCCTGGACGGCGACCTCGACGCGGTGATCCAGGCCTGCGTCGACGCGGACTCGGCCGCCAAGCTGGCCGCCGCGTAAAGACGCAGCCGCCGCGTAAGGACACATAGGAGTACCGAGCACCGGAGGACTTGCGTGCAGCAGTCATTTGGGGGGCGACCCCCAAGCCCCCGCAGCGTGCTGCTCGCGGAGGTGGCCCAGGCCACCCAGCGGCTCGCCGACGCCGGCGTGCCCTCGCCGCGCACCGACGCGGAGGAGCTCGCCGCGTTCGTGCACGGCGTCAAGCGCGGCGAGCTGCACTCCGTCAAGGACTCCGACTTCGACGCCCGCTACTGGGAGGTCATCGCCCGCCGCGAGGCCCGCGAGCCGCTCCAGCACATCACCGGGCGCGCCTACTTCCGGTACCTGGAACTCCAGGTCGGCCCCGGGGTGTTCGTGCCCCGGCCGGAGACGGAGTCCGTGGTCGGCTGGGCCATAGACGCCGTACGGGCCATGGACGTCGTCGAGCCGTGCATCGTCGACCTGTGCACCGGCTCCGGCGCCATCGCGCTCGCCCTCGCCCAGGAGGTGCCGCGCTCGCGCGTGCACGCCGTGGAGCTGTCCGAGGACGCCCTGAAGTGGACCCGCAAGAACGTGGAGGGGTCCAGGGTCGAGCTGCGCCAGGGAGACGCCCTGACGGCCTTCCCGGACCTCGACGGCCAGGTCGACCTCGTCATCTCCAACCCGCCGTACATCCCGCTCACCGAGTGGGAGTACGTCGCCCCCGAGGCGCGCGACCACGACCCGGAACTGGCCCTGTTCTCCGGCGAGGACGGCCTGGACCTCATCCGCGGCCTGGAGCGCACCGCGCACCGGCTGCTGCGCCCCGGCGGTGTCGTGGTCGTGGAGCACGCCGACACCCAGGGCGGCCAGGTGCCGTGGATCTTCGCCGAGGACCGAGGCTGGACCGACGCCGCCGACCACCCGGACCTGAACAACCGCCCGCGTTTCGCCACGGCCCGCAAGGCGCTGCCGTGAGCACCCCGGGCACACCGCAGTCTTCGTGGACTTCACCCCAGCAGCACGTGTACGAGGAGGCCAGCTAAAGATGGCACGGCGATACGACACCAACGACGCGACCGACCGTGTGACCGGTCTGCGTGAGGCAGCGTCCGCCGTCCGCCGAGGCGAGCTCGTGGTGCTGCCGACGGACACGGTGTACGGCATCGGCGCCGACGCGTTCTCCTCGGAGGCGGTCGCCGACCTGCTGGAGGCCAAGGGCCGGGGCCGCAACATGCCCACCCCCGTCCTCATCGGCTCCCCGAACACGCTGCACGGGCTCGTCACGGACTTCTCGGAGCTGGCCTGGGAGCTGGTCGACGCCTTCTGGCCGGGCGCGCTGACGCTCGTCGCCAAGCACCAGCCGTCCCTCCAGTGGGACCTGGGCGACACCCGTGGCACGGTCGCCGTGCGCATGCCGCTGCACCCCGTCGCCATCGAGCTGCTGACGGAGGTGGGCCCCATGGCCGTCTCCTCCGCCAACCTCACCGGCCACCCGGCGCCGGAGGACTGCGACGCCGCGCAGGAGATGCTCGGCGACTCCGTCTCCGTCTACCTGGACGGCGGCCCGACCCCCGGCAACGTCCCGTCGTCGATCGTCGACGTGACCCGTGAGGTGCCGCTGCTGCTGCGTGCCGGCGCGCTCTCCGCGGAAGAGCTGCGAAAGGTCGTACCCGACCTCGAGGTGGCGAATTGACGGCCCCTGGAGCGGGGCGTGGCATAGGCAACGGGGAAAGCGCGGCGGAGATCACGACGACGTTCGTGGGGCTTCCGCGTGACAGCTTCCGCATCCTCCACGTCAGTACCGGCAACGTCTGCCGCTCGCCCATCACCGAGCGGCTGACCCGCCATTTCGTCAAGGAGCGGCTGGGCATCCTGGGCGGCGGGCTGATCGTGGAGAGCGCGGGCACCTGGGGCCACGAGGGCGCCCCCATGGAGGCCAACGCGGAGACCGTGCTGGCCGACTTCGGCGCGGACGCCTCCGGCTTCACCGGACGCGAACTGCTCGACGAGCACGTGATCCGCGCCGACCTGGTGCTGACCGCCACCCGGGACCACCGGGCGCAGGTCATCTCCATGGGGCACTCGGCGGGCCTGCGGACCTTCACGCTCAAGGAGTTCACCCGCCTGGTGAAGGCCATCGATCCGGCGACCCTGCCGCCCCTGGAGGAGGGCGTGGTCACCCGCGCGCGTGCCCTGGTGCGTGCCGCGGCGGCTCTACGCGGGTGGCTCCTGGCGCCGAACGCCGAGGCGGACGAGGTGTACGACCCGTACGGGGCGCCGCTGACGTTCTTCCGGTCCATCGGGGACGAGATACACCAGGCACTCGATCCGGTCGTCACGGCCCTCACGGGCGTCCCCGCGAAGACGTAACGGCCGAGCGCACCGGGGGCCCCGGGCCTACATTGGACGTACGTCACCGTCGACGCCGCCCGGAGCCCACCATGACGGTCACCCCTGCCATCGAGGCCGACCTCCTGCGCCGCCAGGACCCCGAACTCGCCGACATCCTGCTCGGCGAGCGGGAGCGGCAGGCGACCACGCTCCAGCTGATCGCCGCCGAGAACTTCAGCTCGCCGGCCGTCCTGGCCGCCCTCGGCTCGCCGCTCGCCAACAAGTACGCCGAGGGCTACCCCGGAGCGCGGCACCACGGCGGCTGCGAGATCGCCGACGTCGCCGAACGCGTCGCCGTGGACCGGGCCAGGGCGCTGTTCGGCGCCGAACACGCCAACGTCCAGTCCCACTCCGGCTCTTCGGCCGTCCTGGCCGCCTACGCCGCCCTGCTGCGCCCCGGCGACACCGTCCTCGCCCTCGGCCTGCCCTACGGTGGCCACCTGACGCACGGGTCGCCGGCGAACTTCTCCGGCCGCTGGTTCGACTTCGTCGGATACGGCGTGGAAGCCGAGTCCGGGCTGATGGACCACGAGCAGGTGCGCACCCTGGCGCGCACGCGCCGGCCCAAGGCGATCGTGTGCGGCTCCATCGCCTACCCGCGGCACATCGACTACGCGTTCTTCCGGGAGGTCGCCGACGAGGTCGGCGCGTACCTGGTCGCGGACGCCGCGCACCCCATCGGCCTCGTCGCCGGGGGAGCGGCGCCGAACCCGGTGCCGTACGCGGACATCGTCTGTGCGACGACCCACAAGGTGCTGCGGGGCCCGCGCGGCGGCATGATCCTGTGCCGCGCGGAGCTGGCCGAGCGGGTCGACCGGGCCGTGTTCCCTTTCACACAGGGCGGTGCGCAGATGCACACCATCGCCGCCAAGGCGGTCGCGTTCGGGGAGGCGGCAACACCGGCGTTCTCCGTGTACGCCCATCAGGTGGTCGCCAATGCGAGGGTTCTCGCGGCCCGGCTGGCCGCCGAGGGCCTGGTCGTCACCACGGGCGGCACGGACACCCATCTGATCACCGCCGACCCGGCGCCGCTCGGCGTCGACGGCCGCACCGCCCGGGGCCGTCTCGCCGCGGCGGGCCTGGTCATGGACTGCTGCGCGTTGCCGCACGGCGACGCCCGGGGCCTCAGGCTGGGCACGGCCGCCGTCACCACGCAGGGCATGGGCGAGGCGGAGATGGCGCGGATCGCCAAGCTGCTCGCGGGGGTGCTCAGGGGCGTGACCGAGACCGCGAGAGCCCGTGAAGAAGTGCGGGAGCTGGCCGGTGGATTTCCGCCGTATCCCCGCTGAGACGGGGTAAGCGCACCAGGGTGCACAGCTACTCGTGCAACCATCGTCGCTACCCGGAAGTCCCCACTCATATGCGCGCATCGCTAGGGTGTGGGGCTGTGATGGCCAGCGAGACCTGTGGGGAAGCCCGTGCGTGAATACCTGCTGACGCTCTGCATCACGGCCGCGGTGACGTATCTGCTGACAGGGCCGGTACGGAAGTTCGCGATCGTGGCAGGAGCGATGCCGGAGATCCGGGCACGTGACGTGCACCGGGAACCCACTCCGCGGCTCGGCGGGATCGCGATGTTCTTCGGCCTGTGCGCGGGCCTGCTGGTCGCCGATCACCTGACCAACCTCAACCAGGTCTTCCAGGCCTCGAACGAACCCCGGGCGCTGCTGTCCGGGGCGGCCCTGATCTGGCTGATCGGTGTGCTGGACGACAAGTTCGAGATCGACGCCCTGATCAAGCTGGGCGGCCAGATGATCGCCGCGGGCGTGATGGTCGTACAGGGTCTGACGATCCTGTGGCTGCCGATCCCGGGCATCGGCTCGGTCGCGCTGACCCAGTGGCAGGGCACCCTGCTGACGGTCGCGCTGGTCGTCATCACCATCAACGCGGTCAACTTCGTCGACGGCCTGGACGGTCTCGCGGCCGGCATGGTCTGCATCGCGGCCACCGCGTTCTTCCTGTACGCCTACCGGATCTGGTATTCGTACGGCATCGAGGCCGCCGCCCCCGCCACGCTCTTCTCGGCGATCCTGATGGGCATGTGCCTGGGCTTCCTGCCGCACAACATGCACCCGGCGCGGATCTTCATGGGCGACTCCGGCTCGATGCTGATCGGCCTGGTCCTGGCCGCCGGCGCGATCTCCGTCACGGGGCAGGTCGACCCGGACGCGCTCAACCTGTACGTCGGGTCGGAGAAGGAGGCCGTGCACCAGACGGTCCCCGTCTACATCCCGCTGCTGCTGCCGCTGACGATCATCGCGGTCCCTGCCGCCGACCTGATCCTGGCGATCGTGCGCCGGACCTGGCGCGGCCAGTCGCCGTTCGCGGCCGACCGCGGCCACCTGCACCACCGGCTGCTGGAGATCGGCCACTCGCACAGCCGGGCGGTGCTGATCATGTACTTCTGGTCGGCGCTGATCGCCTTCGGCGCGCTGGCCTACTCGGTCAACTCGGCGTCCATGTGGATCGTGCTCGGCATCGTGTTCCTCAGCGCGATCGGCCTGGCGCTGCTCCTGCTGCCGCGCTTCACGCCGCGCACGCCCCGCTGGATGGAGCGCTTCGTGCCGCCGCGCTACCGGCGCCGCGGGGTCCCGGCCCTGGCGCCGGAGGCCTCGACGCCGGCGTCCGCCAGCGAGCCGGCCGCCCCGGTCGCGCCCGAGGACCGCGCCCCGGTGGTGTCCGGCGTCTCCGGTGCCGACGGAGCCACGGCCATCGGCGCCCGCTCGCGTCTGGCGGACCGGCGCAAGGCCGGGACCAGGTAAGAGAGCGGGCAAGGTAAGAATCTGACTAGAGCATTGCCAAGTCGTGGGGTTGTGATGGGGGAGCGAAGCGCCCCAATACCAGACAAGTCGGCACTGTTCTTGCACAGGCGCGCAGCTTCACTCTCATGTGTGACTGCACGCACACCCTCAGGTAAAGACTGCATCAAATAGTTTGTGATACGGTTCACGAGAACCCCCCGGATAGAGCCGAAGGACCGCAGTGCGACGGTCCATTGGTGTGAGGTCTCCACTCAGCCCGGGACTACGCTCGTCCATGACGACACCCCTGCCCCCTGCGAAAGCGGAGTTGCCGCCATGCCGTCCAATGACGCCCGGATCCTGGCCCAGGCCGCCGTGCCCACGGCTGCCGTCGGTGCTGTTGCCGCCGTCATCAGTGGCGTGGTCGCCGGTGGCAAGGGGGCGATCGGGGCGGTCGCCGCGACGCTCGTGGTGATCCTGTTCATGGGGATCGGTCTCTACGTCCTGCAGCGCACTGCCAAATCGCTTCCGCACCTTTTCCAGGCGATGGGTCTGATGCTCTACGCAGCGCAGATTCTGCTGCTGTTCGTCTTCATGGCCGCCTTCAAGAACACCACGTTGTTCGACCCCAAGGCCTTCGCTCTCACGCTCGTCGCCGGCACCCTCGCGTGGATCGCCGCACAGACGCGTGCCCATATGAAGGCCAAGATCCTTTACGTCGAGCCCGATTCGACGACGGGCGGGAAGCCCGAAAAGTCGGGGCACTCGTCGTGAGGGGTAGGGCCGGGATAAGTAGGCATGAGATCTCCTGCTATCGTCCGGTGCCAACTGCGGCATCGCGGGCGCGGGCATCCGAGCTGACGCCTGCTCTATCGCGAGGCGAGATGCCCCCCAGCCGCCCCCACATCCGTAACACCAGTCCCGTGCCGAACCGCGGCTCCGTGCCGCGCCGACACAACGAGGTTGCCGTACCCATGCGTCACGCCGAAGGAGCCCGCGGTGAGTGCTGACCAGACCCAGCTCGCCTTTGACTGGAGCTGTCGGATCATGTCCGACAACGGGTGTGGTTTTCCGGCTCCGGGCCTGCACTCGTTCCTCTTCAAGCCGATTGCCACGGTCGGGGGGTTCGAGTTCAACAAGGTGATGCTGCTCGCCATCATCACCACCATTCTCGTCATCGGCTTCTTCTACGCGGCCTTCGGCAAGGCCAAGGTGGTGCCGGGCAAGCTGCAGATGGTCGGTGAGGCCGGATACGACTTCGTCCGCCGCGGCATCGTCTACGAGACCCTCGGAAAGAAGGAGGGCGAGAAGTACGTCCCCCTGATGGTCTCGCTGTTCTTCTTCATCTGGATCATGAACATCTGGTCCGTGATCCCGCTGGCACAGTTCCCGGTGTCGTCGATCATCGCGTTCCCGGCGGTCCTGGCCGCGGTCGTCTACGTGACCTGGGTGTCGCTGACCTTCAAGCGGCACGGCTTCGTCGGGTTCTTCAAGAACGTCACGGGCTACGACAAGTCGCTCGGCCCGGTGCTGCCGCTCGTGATGGTCATCGAGTTCTTCTCGAACCTGCTCGTCCGGCCGTTCACGCACGCGGTGCGACTGTTCGCCAACATGTTCGCCGGCCACCTGATGCTGGTCATGTTCACCGTCGCCTCGTGGTACCTGCTGAACAGCTGGATGATCCCGGCCGCCGGCGTCTCCTTCGTCATGGCCACGGTCATGATCCTCTTCGAGCTTTTCGTGCAGGCCGTCCAGGCGTACGTCTTCGTACTCCTTGCCTGCACGTACGTCCAGGGCGCTCTCGCCGAGCACCACTGAGCCACAACCACTCTCAGCCCCCAGAACGTCCGGTGGCCAACCCCCATCGGTCCTGAAAGAGAAGGAAGATTCAGCATGGCTGCCCTTGAGACCCTCGCCGCCGTCGAAGGCAACCTCGGCTCCATCGGCTACGGCCTTGCCGCCATCGGCCCCGGCGTCGGCGTCGGCATCATCTTCGGCAACGGCACCCAGGCCCTGGCCCGCCAGCCCGAGGCGGCCGGTCTGATCCGTGCCAACCAGATCCTCGGTTTCGCGTTCTGTGAGGCGCTCGCCCTCATCGGCATCGTCATGCCGTTCGTCTACTAAAGACGACCGGACGATCGAAACCTTTCAACGGAAGGCACTGATGTGATCGCCAACCTGGTGCAGCTGGCGGCCGAGGAGAAGCAGAACCCGCTTGTTCCTCCGGGCCCCGAGCTGCTCGTCGGCACCATCGCCTTCGCCATCGTGTTCTTCTTCTTCTGGAAGAAGCTGCTTCCGAACATCAACAAGGTTCTGGAGGAGCGCCGCGCGGCGATCGAAGGCGGTATCGAAGAGGCCGAGACCATGAAGGTCGAGGCCCAGAGCGTCCTTGAGCAGTACAAGGCACAGCTCGCCGAGGCCCGGCACGAGGCCGCGCGCCTGCGCCAGGAGGCGCAGGAGCAGGGTGCCGCGCTCATCGCCGAGATGCGGGCCGAGGGCCAGCGTCAGCGCGAGGAGATCGTCGCCGCGGGCCACGCCCAGATCGAGGCCGACCGCAAGGCCGCGTCGTCCGCGCTCCGTCAGGACGTCGGCAAGCTCGCCACCGACCTGGCCGGCAAGCTCGTCGGCGAGTCCCTCGAGGACCACGCCCGCCAGAGCCGCGTGATCGACCGGTTCCTCGACGACCTCGAGGAGAAGGCCGAGGCCGGCCGATGAACGGAGCGAGCCGCGAGGCCCTGGCAGCCGCACGAGAGCGTCTCGACGCGCTGACGGACTCCACGTCCGTGGACGCCGGCGCGCTCGCCGACGAACTGGCCGCCGTCACCGCGCTGCTCGACCGCGAGGTGTCGCTGCGTCGGGTCCTCACCGACCCGGCGCAGGCCGGCGAGGCCAAGGCCGAACTGGCCCAGCGTCTCCTCGGCACCCAGGTCAGCGGCCCGGCCGCCGACCTGGTCGCCGGAATGGTGCGCTCCCGCTGGTCGCAGTCGCGCGACCTGGTGGACGCCCTGGAGGAGCTGGCCAGCACCGCCGACCTCACCGCCGCGCAGAAGGCGGGCAAGCTCGACGACGTCGAGGACGAGCTGTTCCGCTTCGGGCGGATCGTCTCCGGCAGCATCGAACTGCGTGCCGCGCTGACCGACCGCAAGGCGACCACCTCGGCCAAGAGCGAGCTGCTGCGCGGCCTGCTCGGCGGCCGGGCGCAGGCGGCCACCGAGCGTCTGGTGACGCGCCTTGTGACCGCGCCGCGGGGACGTAGCCTGGAGTCGGGACTGGAGTCCCTGTCCAAGCTCGCCGCCGAGCGCCGGGACCGCATGGTCGCCACCGTCACCTCGGCGGTACCGCTGAGCGACGTGCAGAAGCAGCGCCTGGGCGCTGCCCTCGCGAAGCTCTACGGGCGCACGATGCACCTCAACCTGGACGTGGACCCCGAGGTCATCGGCGGAATCCGGGTGCAGGTCGGCGACGAGGTCATCAACGGCTCCCTCGCGGACCGCATCGAGGACGCCAGCCGCCGGCTCGCGGGCTGAGCAGCAACTCAATAGGCACAACGTACTGACGACGGCCCTGGTTGGGCCGTGCAGAAGAATCCTGGGGGTCGCCCCCAGACCCCCAAAGTGAAACTTCGGGCCCAACAAGGAGAGCAGGGAACCCAGATGGCGGAGCTCACGATCCGGCCGGAGGAGATCCGGGACGCGCTGGAGAACTTCGTCCAGGCGTACAAGCCGGACGCGGCCTCGCGCGAGGAGGTCGGTACGGTCACCTTCGCCGGCGACGGCATCGCGAAGGTCGAGGGTCTGCCCTCGGTCATGGCCAACGAGCTGCTGAAGTTCGAGGACGGCAGCCTCGGTCTCGCCCTCAACCTCGAGGAGCGCGAGATCGGCTGCGTCGTCCTCGGCGAGTTCAGCGGCATCGAGGAGGGGCAGCCGGTCAGCCGTACCGGCGAGGTCCTGTCCGTCGCGGTCGGCGAGGGCTACCTCGGCCGCGTGGTGGACCCCCTCGGCAACCCGATCGACGGTCTCGGCGAGATCGAGACCGACAGCCGTCGCGCACTGGAGCTTCAGGCTCCTGGCGTCATGGTCCGCAAGTCGGTGCACGAGCCGATGGAGACGGGCTACAAGGCCGTCGACACCATGACCCCGATCGGCCGTGGCCAGCGTCAGCTGATCATCGGTGACCGCCAGACCGGCAAGACCGCGCTGGCCGTCGACACGATCATCAACCAGCGCGACAACTGGCGCTCGGGCGACCCGAACAAGCAGGTCCGCTGCATCTACGTCGCCATCGGCCAGAAGGGCTCCACCATCGCCGGCGTGCGCGGCGCTCTGGAGGAGGCCGGCGCGCTGGAGTACACGACCATCGTCGCCGCCCCGGCGTCCGACCCGGCCGGCTTCAAGTACCTGGCGCCGTACACCGGTTCGGCCATCGGCCAGCACTGGATGTACCAGGGCAAGCACGTCCTGATCATCTTCGACGACCTGTCGAAGCAGGCCGACGCCTACCGCGCCGTGTCGCTGCTGCTGCGCCGCCCGCCGGGCCGTGAGGCCTACCCGGGTGACGTCTTCTACCTGCACTCCCGTCTGCTGGAGCGCTGCGCGAAGCTCTCCGACGAGATGGGCGCCGGCTCGATGACCGGTCTGCCGATCGTCGAGACCAAGGCCAACGACGTCTCGGCGTTCATCCCGACCAACGTCATCTCCATCACCGACGGCCAGTGCTTCCTGGAGTCGGACCTGTTCAACGCCGGTCAGCGCCCCGCGCTGAACGTCGGTATCTCGGTCTCCCGAGTCGGTGGCTCCGCCCAGCACAAGGCGATCCGCCAGGTCTCCGGCCGTCTGCGTGTGGACCTCGCCCAGTTCCGTGAGCTGGAGGCGTTCGCCGCCTTCGGTTCCGACCTGGACGCCGCGTCCAAGGCGCAGCTGGAGCGTGGTCAGCGCATGGTCGAGCTGCTGAAGCAGCCGCAGTACCAGCCGATGGCCACCGAGGACCAGGTCGTCTCCATCTGGGCCGGCACCACCGGCAAGATGGACGAGGTTCCGGTCGCCGACATCCGCCGCTTCGAGAAGGAGCTGCTGGAGTACCTGCACCGCAAGGAGCAGGGCCTGCTGACCTCCATCCGCGAGGGCGGGAAGATGTCGGACGACACGCTCCAGGCCATGGCCGACGCCATCGCGGAGTTCAAGAAGCAGTTCGAGACCTCCGACGGCAAGCTGCTCGGCGAGGACGCCCCGGCTGCCGGCAAGTGACGTAAGGAAGGGACCTGACTCATGGGAGCCCAGCTCCGGGTCTACAAGCGTCGCATCCGTTCCGTCACCGCGACCAAGAAGATCACGAAGGCGATGGAGATGATCGCCGCCTCGCGCGTCGTCAAGGCGCAGCGCAAGGTGGCGGCGTCCACGCCGTACGCGACCGAGCTCACCCGGGCGGTCGCGGCGGTCGCCACCGGATCGAACAC
This sequence comes from Streptomyces sp. NPDC006235, assembly GCF_040613735.1. Classification (NCBI taxonomy): domain Bacteria; kingdom Bacillati; phylum Actinomycetota; class Actinomycetes; order Kitasatosporales; family Streptomycetaceae; genus Streptomyces; species Streptomyces sp. NPDC006235. The sequence goes on along the minus strand of NZ_JBEXSR010000008.1, from coordinate 132,478 downwards.
CAAGCACCCGCTGACGACGGAGCCGGAGAACCCGACCCGCGCCGCGGTCCTGCTCCTCACGAGCGACCGCGGCCTGGCCGGCGCCTTCAACTCCAACGCCATCAAGGCCGCGGAGAGGCTCACGGCGAAGCTCGAAGGTGAGGGCAAGGAGGTCGTCAGCTACATCGTCGGCCGCCGTGGTCTCGCCCACTACAACTTCCGCGAGCGCAAGGTCGCGGAGTCGTTCACGGGCTTCACCGACGAGCCGTCGTACGCGGACGCCAAGAAGGTCGCGGCCCCGCTGATCGAGGCCATCGAGACGGAGACGGCCGAGGGCGGCGTGGACGAGCTCCACATCGTCTACACCGAGTTCGTGTCGATGATGACGCAGACGGCCATCGAGGCCCGGCTGCTGCCGCTCAGCCTCGAAGAGGTCGAGAAGGAGGCCAAGCCCAAGGGCGAGATCCTCCCGCTGTTCGACTTCGAGCCCTCGGCGGAGGACGTCCTGGACGCCCTGCTGCCGCGCTACGTGGAGAGCCGGATCTACAACGCGCTGCTCCAGTCGGCCGCCTCCAAGCACGCCGCCACGCGGCGCGCGATGAAGTCGGCCACCGACAACGCCGGAGAGCTCATCGAGACGCTCACCCGGCTTGCCAACCAGGCCCGCCAGGCCGAAATCACCCAGGAAATCAGCGAGATCGTCGGTGGCGCCAGTGCCCTGGCCGACGCGACCGCGGGGAGTGACCGATAAATGACCACCACTGTTGAGACCGCGACGGCTACGGGCCGCGTCGCCCGGGTCATCGGCCCGGTCGTCGACGTGGAGTTCCCCGTCGACGCGATGCCCGAGATCTACAACGCCCTGCACGTCGAGGTCGCCGACCCGGCGCTCGCGGGCGAGAAGAAGACGCTGACCCTGGAGGTCGCCCAGCACCTGGGTGACGGCCTGGTCCGCGCGATCTCCATGCAGCCCACCGACGGCCTGGTCCGCCAGGCCCCGGTGATCGACACCGGCGCGGGCATCTCCGTCCCGGTCGGTGACTTCACCAAGGGCAAAGTGTTCAACACCCTCGGTGAGGTGCTGAACAGCGACGAGGCCTACGAGGGCGAGCGCTGGTCCATCCACCGCAAGGCCCCCGCGTTCGACCAGCTCGAGTCGAAGACCGAGATGTTCGAGACGGGCCTGAAGGTCGTCGACCTTCTCACCCCGTACGTCAAGGGCGGCAAGATCGGTCTGTTCGGTGGTGCCGGTGTCGGCAAGACCGTGCTGATCCAGGAAATGATCATGCGTGTCGCCAACCTCCACGAGGGCGTCTCCGTCTTCGCGGGCGTCGGCGAGCGCACCCGTGAGGGCAACGACCTCATCGCGGAGATGGAAGAGTCCGGCGTTCTGGACAAGACCGCCCTGGTCTTCGGTCAGATGGACGAGCCCCCGGGCACCCGTCTGCGCGTGGCCCTGGCCGGCCTGACGATGGCGGAGTACTTCCGTGACGTCCAGAAGCAGGACGTGCTGTTCTTCATCGACAACATCTTCCGCTTCACCCAGGCCGGTTCCGAGGTGTCGACCCTGCTCGGCCGTATGCCCTCCGCGGTGGGCTACCAGCCGAACCTGGCCGACGAGATGGGTGTCCTCCAGGAGCGCATCACCTCGACCCGTGGTCACTCGATCACCTCGATGCAGGCGATCTACGTCCCCGCGGACGACCTGACCGACCCGGCCCCGGCCACCACCTTCGCTCACCTCGACGCGACGACGGTTCTGTCCCGTCCGATCTCCGAGAAGGGCATCTACCCGGCCGTGGACCCGCTGGACTCCACGTCCCGGATCCTCGACCCGCGGTACATCTCGGCGGACCACTACAACGCCGCGATGCGCGTGAAGAACATCCTGCAGAAGTACAAGGACCTGCAGGACATCATCGCGATCCTCGGTATCGACGAGCTCGGCGAGGAGGACAAGCTCGTCGTCCACCGTGCCCGTCGCGTGGAGCGCTTCCTGTCCCAGAACACCCACGCCGCCAAGCAGTTCACCGGCGTGGACGGTTCGGACGTGCCGCTGGACGAGTCGATCGCCGCGTTCAACGCGATCTGCGACGGCGAGTACGACCACTTCCCGGAGCAGGCGTTCTTCATGTGCGGTGGTCTCGAGGACCTGAAGAAGAACGCGAAGGAGCTGGGCGTCTCCTGAGCCTCGCGCTCGATACATGAGCCTCGTGCTCATGACGGAGGGGGCGGGCGCGTCCCGCCCCCTCCGTCACGCCTACTAGACTTGTAACCAACACCCGGCACTCCCGCCGGGTGGTGACCCGAGGAGCCACCCTTGGCTGCTGAGCTGCACGTCGCGCTGGTCGCGGCCGACCGTGAGGTCTGGTCCGGCCAGGCCACCCTGGTCGTCGCGCGCACCACGTCCGGCGACATCGGCGTCATGCCCGGTCACCAGCCGCTGCTCGGTGTGCTGGAGTCGGGCCCGGTGACCATCCGTACGAGTGATGGCGGGACGGTCGTCGCCGCGGTCCACGGCGGTTTCATCTCGTTCGCGGACGACAAGCTCTCGCTGCTGGCCGAAGTCGCGGAGCTGTCGGACGAGATCGATGTCCAGCGCGCGGAGCAGGAGCTGGAGCGCGCGAAGGCGGAGGACGACGCGGAGGCCCAGCGCCGCGCGGACGTCCGTCTGCGTGCGGCCACGGCGGCGCGCTGACTTAAGCCCGTCGTGTGATGACGTCACTCAGCCGCGGCTGGGTACCGGAGAGATCCGGACCCAGCCGCGGCTGAGGCGGATGTGGGTGTTTTTTACGTTCCGTTACCTAGGAGACGAGGAGGTCGGTGTCGATGGTCCTCGCTCTGACTGTGTGCGGAATTGTCGTGGCCCTCGTGGTGGTGGGACTCTTCGTCTTCGGTCTGCGCCGCCGGCTCATCCAGCGCTCGGGCGGCACCTTCGACGCCAGCCTGCGCTGGGACACGCCGGAGGAGGGCGACAAGAACGGCAAGGGCTGGGCGTACGGGGTGGCCCGGTACAACGGCGACCGCGTCGAGTGGTTCCGTGTCTTCTCGTACTCTCCGCGCCCCCGCCGGATCCTGGAGCGGTCCGCGATCGAGGTGGCCGGCCGCCGGGTCCCGGAGGGTGAGGAGGAGCTGGCGCTCCTCTCCGACCATGTGATCCTCGCGTGTCTGCACCGGGGGACCCGGTTGGAGCTGGCCATGAGCGAGGACGCGCTGACCGGTTTCCTCGCGTGGCTCGAGGCAGCCCCGCCCGGTCAGCGCGTCAATGTTGCTTAGTCGTTCCTAGGCGAGCCCGTTGTCGATCGCGGTGACCAGTTCTCCGTTGCCGGTGTCGCCGCTGAACTCCCAGAAGAACGCGCCGCCCAGGCCCTGGCTCCTGGCCCAGGTCATTTTCCCGGCGATCGTCGACGGGGTGTCGTACGACCACCAGTTGCTGCCGCAGTGCGCGTACGCGGTGCCGGCGATGGTGCCGGTGGCGGGGCAGGAGTTCTTGAGGACCTTGTAGTCCTCGATACCCGCCTCGTACGTGCCCGGTGCCGCGCCGGTCGCCGATCCGCCCGGGGCGGACTGGGTGACGCCGGTCCAGCCGCGGCCGTAGAAGCCGATGCCGAGCAGGAGCTTGGCGGAGGGGACGCCCTTCGCCTTCAGCTTGGCGATCGCGTCGGCCGAGTTGAACCCGGCCTGCGGGATGCCGGGGTACGAGGTGAGCGGGGAGTGCGGCGCGGTCGGGCCGTCCTTGTCGAAGGCGCCGAAGTAGTCGTACGTCATCACGTTGTACCAGTCGAGGTACCGCGCGGCGCCGCCGTAGTCGGCCGCGTCGATCTTGCCGCCGGAGGAGCCGTCGGCGGTGATGGCCGCGGTGACCAGGTAGTCCTTGCCGAACTCGGTGCGCAGCGCCGACATCAGGTTCCTGAAGGCCCCGGGGCCCGAGGTGTCGCAGGTCAGGCCGCAGGCGTTCGGGTACTCCCAGTCGATGTCGATGCCGTCGAAGACGTCGGCCCAGCGCGGGTCCTCCACGACGGCCTTGCAGGACTTGGCGAACGCGGCGGCGTTCTGCGCCGCCTGGCCGAAGCCGCCCGAGTAGGTCCAGCCGCCGAACGAGTACAGCACCTTGATGTGCGGGTACTTCGCCTTGAGCTGGCGCAGCTGGTTGAAGTTGCCGCGCAGCGGCTGGTCCCAGGTGTCGGCGGTGCCGCTGACGGACTGCTCGGCGGTGTAGGCCTTGTCGTAGGCGGCATAGGTGTCGTCGACCGTGCACTGGCCGTTCTTGACGTTGCCGAAGGCGTAGTTGATGTGCGTGATCTTCGACGCCGAGCCCGAGGTCACCAGGTTCTTGACGTGGTAGTTGCGGCCGTAGACGCCCCACTCGGTGAAGTAGCCGAGCTTGACCTTGTCGCCCTTGGGGGGCTCGGTCGTGCCGCCGGTGGTGCGCACCGCGCGGGCGCCGCTGACCGGGCCGGTCTGGTCGGCGGTGTCACGCGCCTGGACGGAGTAGGAGTAGTCGGTGCCCTTGGTCAGGCCCGTGTCGGTGTACGACGTGCCCGCCACGGTGGCGACCTTGGCGCCGTCGCGCAGGACGTCGTAGTTCTTGACGCCCTTGTCGTCGGTGGCGGCGGACCAGGTCAGCTTCACCGAGGTGTCGGTGATGTCGGAGGCGGTCGGCGTGCCGGGGGCGCTGGGTGCGCTGTCGCCGGGTTCCGTGGTGCCGCCGTCGCAACTGCCACCGCTGAGCTTGCAGTTCGCGGGGGAGCCGGTGCCGCTGCCGTTGAAGCCGAAGGAGACGGAGGCGCCGGGGGCGAGGGTCCCGTTCCAGGACTTGTTCTTCGCGGTCCAGTGGGTGCCCGAGGAGGTGACGTCGGCGTCCCAGGCGGAGGTGACGGACGTGCCGGAGGGGAAGTCCCACTCGACGGTCCAGGAGCTGAGGGTCGTGGTGCCGGTGTTCTTCACCGTCCACTTGCCTTCGAAGCCGGAGCCCCAGTCCTGCGTCTTGGTGTAGCTCGCGGTGGCGGATGTCGCGGCCTGGGCCGGGCTCGCGAGACCGACGAGACCGGCCAGCGGGAGCAACAGGGTCGCGAACCCTGCCGCGGCTCTGTGTCTGAAGCGCATGCTGCGCCTCCTCGATGGAGTTGTGGGGGCGTGACTGAGCCTCACGCCCACTCATGGTGCGGTGAGAATAGAAAGGTCTGGACCACCGGTCAATAGGTCTGGACCACCACGGTCCGGAGCGGTCGGCGGCCCGTCAGATCCCCAACTCCTGCGCGAGCACCGCCGCTTGCACCCGGCTGCGCAGCTCCAGCTTCCCCAGCAGGCGGCTGACATGCGTCTTCACGGTCGCCTCGGCCATGTCGAGCCGCTCGGCGATCCCCGCGTTGGACAGGCCCTCGCCGAGGCAGGACAGCACCTCGCGCTCACGCCGGGTCAGCCGGTCGAGGACGGCCGGATCGGCCGCGGGCTCCCGGGCCGGCTTCGCCGCGAACTGAGCGATCAGCCGCCGCGTGACCGCCGGGGCGATCAGCCCCTCCCCGCGCGCCACCGTCCGCACGGCCTCCAGCAGGTCCTTCGCCTCGGTGTTCTTGAGCAGGAAGCCGGACGCGCCCGCCCGCAGCGCCCCGAAGACGTACTCGTCGAGGTCGAAGGTGGTCAGCACCAGCACATCGGCGAGCCGTTCCGCCACCACCTGCCGCGTCGCCGACACCCCGTCCAGCCGCGGCATCTGAACGTCCATGAGCACCAGGTCCGGGCGCAGCTCCCGGGCCAGCGCCACCGCCTGTTCGCCGTCCGCCGCCTCACCGACCACCTCGATGTCGGGCGCGCTGCGCAGGATGAGGACCAGGCCCGCGCGGACGGCGGACTGGTCCTCGGCGACCAGGACGCGGATCATTCGGGTTCTCCTTCGACGGTGTCGTGGACGGGCAGCGTGGCGCGTACGGCCCAGATCTTGCCGTCCGGCGAGTCCTCCGGGCCGGCCTCGAACGTGCCCTCCAGCAGGGCGGTGCGTTCCCGCATGCCGACCAGACCGGCGCCCGAGCCGGGGGCGCTCGGCCCGTCCCGGTCGCCGTACGGGCTGGTCACCGCGACGGTCAGCAGGCCGTCGAGCTGGGCGAGGGACACGGTGACCGGGCCGGGGCCGGCGTGCTTGAGGGCGTTGGTGAGGGACTCCTGGACGATGCGGTAGGCGGCGAGTTCGACGGGCGCGGGGACCGTGTCGTGAGCGGCGTCGAGCGTGACGTCGAGGCCGTTGGTGCGGGCGTTCTCGACCAGGGCGCAAAGCCCGTCGAGCGTGGGGGCGGCGACGGGCTCGGTGTCGCCGCTGGAGTCCCGCAGGATCCCGATGAGCCGCCGCATCTCCGAGAGCCCCGCCACGCTGTTCTCGCGGATGACGGTCAGGGCCTCCTGGGAGGTCTTCGGGTCCTGGAGGGAGAGCGCGGCCGTGGAGTGGATGGCGATGGCGGACAGGTGGTTGGCGACCATGTCGTGCAGTTCGCGGGCCATCCGGGCGCGTTCGGCGGTGACCGCCTGGGTGCGGTCCATCTCGGCGAGCAGCGCGGTCTGCTCGGCGCGCAGCCGGGCCGCCTCCGCGGCCTCCCGGTGGTTGCGGACGATCAGGCCGGTGGAGGCTGGGCCGAAGGTCACGAGGCCCGTGACCACACCGATCAGCAGCGCCTCGGGCTCGCGCCACAGGGCGAACGGCACCACGGCCCCGGCCAACGAGAGCACCCCGGTGATCCGCGGGATGCGGTGCGCCGAGGCGGGCGGGCCGTACAGGACGGCCGCGTACATGAGGTCGGTGTACATCAGGACCGTGACCAGATTGCCCTGGGTGACGGTGTCCAGGACGATCGCCACCGTGCCGATCAGCAGGGCGATGCGCGGGGCGGTCCGGCGCAGCAGCTCGCAGCCGGCCATGACGAGCAGCGGCAGCAGGACCGGCCAGCGGCCCGGCAGCAGCACGTACGCCTCGGTGTGCGGACGGGTGGCCAGGCCGACACCCCAGAGCAGCAGGCCGCCGAGCAGGCCGCCGAGCGCGACGTAGACGTCGAAACGGCGTGGGCGGGGCAGTCGTACGGCCATGGCACCATCCAACACGGCCGTCGGGCCGTGGGGCGTGGACCCCGCGGAGGGTCCTGCGCTGCATCTTTCGATGTACCGCGGGTTCGTCAGTCGCGACGACGATTCCGGCCGCGCCGAACGGGAGCCTGGAAGGGTGACCGAGAGGAGCACATTGTGATCGTCGCCTTGATCGCCGCCTGTGAGATCGGCTTCTGGGTGCTGCTGGCGGCCGGACTGGCCTTCCGCTACCTGCTGCGCATGCCGCGTACGGGACTGGCGCTGCTGCTGTGCGAGCCGCTGCTGGAGGTCGTCCTGCTGGTCGCCACCGCGCTGGACCTGAAGAACGGTGCCGAGCCGAACTGGACGCACGGGCTGGCCGCGCTGTACATCGGCTACACCGTGGGGCACGGTCACCGCACCGTGAAGTGGCTCGACGGCCACGCGGCCCACCGCTTCGGCGGCGCCCCGCCGCCACCGAAGCCCCCGCGCTACGGCATGGCCCGGGCCCGGCACGAGGGCAGGATCTGGTTGGGCACGCTGGTGGGCGCGGCCGTCGCGACCGTGCTGCTCCAGCTCGCCATCTGGTACGTGGACGACCCGAGCCGTGTCACGTCCCTGGAGAGCTGGCGCTTCGCGGCTTGGCGCGCGGCGGGGATCCACGGCCTGATCGCGCTGAGCTACTGGATCTGGCCGCGGAAGGCTCCGGCGGGTGAGTCGGAGGCCGCGCCGGAGAAGGAGAGGGCGCACCGATGAGCGCACCGAAGAGCAAGGCCCGCGGGAACCTGGTGGAAGGGATCGTCACCTTCGTGATCGGCCTCGGGCTGTGGCTGTTCACCGGCGACGTGGAGGTCCCCGTCGTCACCCTCACGAAGGTCGGCGTCGTGATGATGTGCGTCGGCGGCGCGCTGGTCGCCGCCGGCCTGTGGCAGGGCGCGCGGCACAGGACCTGAGGGTCAGCGCTCCCCGCCCGGTACCCACAGCACGTCCCCGACCTCCTTGTTCGCCGTCCTCGCGAGGATGAACAGGAGGTCGGAGAGCCGGTTGAGGTAGGTGGCCGTCAGGGGGTTCATGACCTCTCCGTGGGCTTCCAGGGCCGCCCAGGTCGAGCGCTCCGCCCGGCGGACCACCGTGCAGGCCTGGTGGAGCAGCGCCGCGCCGGGCGTGCCGCCGGGCAGGATGAAGGAGCGGAGCTTCTCCAGGCCCTCCAGAAAGTGGTCGCAGTCCGCCTCCAGCTTGTCGACGTAGGACTGCTCGACCCGCAGGGGCGGGAACTCCGGGTTCTCCACCACCGGCGTCGACAGGTCCGCACCCACGTCGAACAGGTCGTTCTGCACGCGGGTGAGGACCTTGACGACCTCCTCCTCCAGACCGCCCAGCGCGATCGCCGTGCCGATCACCGCGTTCGCCTCGTTGGCGTCGGCGTACGCGGCGATCCGCAGGTCGGTCTTGGCGACCCGGCTCATGTCGCCGAGGGCGGTCGTGCCCTGGTCGCCGGTCCTGGTGTAGATGCGCGTCAGATTGACCATGCGGCCAGCGTAGTTACGCTCCGGCCGTTCGGAACACGCGTGTGCCCACTGTCACGGACAGGGCCGTGAAGCCGGCGGCCACCAGGACGCCGTACAGCATGTGTGCCGTGGCGTAGGAGCCGACGTAGGCGTCGCGGACGGCGTCGACCAGATAGCGGAACGGCATCAGGTGCGAGAGCACGTCCAGCCAGGCCGGGCCCAGGCTCATCGGGAGCATCAGCCCGGACAGCAGCATCGACGGCATGGTCAGCGCGTTGATCGCCGGACCGAAGGTCTGCGCGGTGTGCAGCTTCATGGCCAGCGCGTACGACAGCGAGGCCAGCGAGAGCGAGAGCAGGGCGACGAAGCCGAACCCGATCAGGACCCCGGGCAGCGGGGCCCGCAGGCCCATCGCCACCGCCGCCAGCACCAGCAGCACGGCCTGGAAGACGAACACCGTGGCGTCCCTGAGCACCCGGCCGAGCAGCAGGGCCAGTCGGCTGACGGGGGTGACGCGCATGCGCTCGACCACCCCCTGGCCCTTCTCGATGAGGATCGAGAAGCCCGCGAACGAGGCTCCGAACAGGCCCAGTTGCAGCAGCAGGCCGGGGACGAGCACCTGCCAGGAACTGCCGCGCTCGCCGAGCGGCAGGTCGGTGAGCAGCGGGCCGAAGAACAGCAGGTACAGCAGCGGCATCAGCACCCCGAAGAGCAGTGCGAAGCGCGAACGCAGGGATTGACGGAGGTAGCGGCCGTAGACGAGGGCCGTGTCCTGGATCAGCATCGAGACTTCCTAGACGGCTACGGGGGCGGCGTCGGCCCGCGCGGCACTGCGGCCGGTGATGGCGAGGAAGGTGTCCTGGAGCGAGGCGTCGATCGAGCCGCCGTACCGGAGCTTCAGCGCGCTCGGCGTGCCCTCGGCGACGACCACTCCCTGATCGACGACGACCAGCCGGTCGGAGAGGGCGTCGGCCTCGTCGAGGTAGTGCGTGGTCAGGAAGACGGTCGTGCCGTGCTCGTCGCGCAGCCGGCGCACCAGGTCCCACAGGTCGGCCCGGCTGCCCGGGTCGAGACCGGTCGTCGGCTCGTCGAGGAACAGCACCTTGGGGCGGTGGGTGAGCGCCATCGCGATGTCCAGGCGGCGCCGCTGCCCGCCGGAGAGCGCCGCGCACTTGCGGTCAAGGAACTCGGTGAGACCCAGGTCGCGCGCCAGTTCCCCGGCGCGCTCGGCGGCCCGCGCCTTCGTCAGCCGGTACAGACGCCCCTGGGTGACCAGCTCCTCCCGCACGCTGATCTGGGGGTCGACCCCGCCGGACTGCGCCACGTAGCCGCAGGCCCGCCGCACCCCGGCCGGGTCGGTCGCCAGGTCGCAGCCCGCGACGGTGGCGGCGCCGCCGGTGGGTTCCAGCAGGGTCGTCAGCATCCGCAGGGTGGTCGTCTTGCCGGCCCCGTTCGGGCCGAGGAAGCCGAGGATCTCGCCCTCGCGGACGGTCAGGTCGATGCCGCGCACGGCCTGGACCGGGCCGCGCTTGGTCTGGAAGGTACGCGCCAGGGCGGACGTACTGATGATTGCCATGCCCCTAGAAAAACAGAGGCACTTAAAATTTGCAATGGCCCCAAGTTTTCACCGAGTCCAAGGAAGCTAGGATTCGTGCATGGCAGAGGGGCTCAGGGAGCGGAAGAAGCGCGAGACCAGGCAGCGCATCTCGGACATCGCCACCGGTCTGTTCCTGGAGCACGGGTTCGTGACGGTGACGATCGCGGACGTGGCGGAGGCGGCCGACGTCTCGGTGAACACCGTCTACAACTACTTCCCCGCCAAGGAGGACCTCTTCTTCGACCGCTCCCAGGGGGTCGTCGACCGGCTCTCGCGCTGGGTGCGCGGCCGGGACGCGGGGGAGTCGGCCGCCCGGGCGGTGCTGCGCGAGCTGCGTGCCGAGATCGAGGCCGTCTCGCCCCGGATGGGCCTCGTCGAGGGCTACGACCGTTTCATGCGCTGCATCGAGGAGGCGCCGCCACTGCGCTCCCGGCTGTGGAGCATCCAGCAGGAGGTCCAAAACAACCTGGAGGCGACCCTCCGCGAGGAGACGGGTGCCGAGGCCGCCGACCCGCTGCCGAGGCTGATCGCCGGTCAGATCTGCTGGGTCCACGGCACCGTCTTCGTCGCGATCGGCCGCGAGATGACCAAGGGGCGCAACCCGGACGAAGTGTCACGGGAGATACTCGTCCTCCTCGACGACATCGAGGAGCTGTTGAGCGAGAAGGTGCTCAACTACGCCGTCCGGGGCGCGGGGTGACGCCTGCCGGTGTGATGTCCGTCATGTGAGACGTGACGCGCATTACTTACTGGTCACACAGGCCCTCACGAACGCTAGTGTCCGCCCGAGAAAGCAGACATATACAGCGCGTCAGGGGAGTCGCACAGTGGCACGGAAGCTCGCCGTCATCGGAGCCGGCCTCATGGGATCCGGCATCGCCCAGGTCTCCGCACAGGCAGGCTGGGACGTGGTCCTGCGCGACGTCACCGACGAGGCACTGACCCGGGGCACCGACGGCATCAAGGCGTCGTACGACAAGTTCGTGGCCAAGGGCAAGCTGGAGGCGCACGACGCCGACGCCGCCCTCGCCCGGATCACCGCGACCACCGACCTGGACGCCGTGGCCGACGCGGACGTCGTCGTCGAGGCCGTGTTCGAGAAGCTCGAAGTCAAGCACGAGATCTTCCGCGCGCTCGACAAGCTCGTGAAGGAGGAGGCCGTCCTCGCCTCCAACACCTCCGCCATCCCGATCACCAAGATCGCGGCCGCGACGGAGCGCCCCGAGCGGGTCGTCGGCACGCACTTCTTCTCGCCGGTGCCGATGATGCAGCTGTGCGAACTGGTCCGCGGCTACAAGACCAGCGACGAAACCCTCGCCAAGGCCCGGGAGTTCGCCGAGTCGGTCGGCAAGACCTGCATCGTCGTCAACCGCGACGTCGCCGGCTTCGTGACGACCCGCCTCATCTGCGCCCTGGTCGTCGAGGCCGCGAAGCTGCACGAGTCGGGCGTGGCGAGCGCCGAGGACATCGACCTCGCCTGCAAGCTGGGCTTCGGTCACGCCATGGGCCCGCTGGCGACGGCCGACCTGACGGGCGTCGACATCCTGCTGCACGCCACGAGCAACATCTACACCGAGTCCCAGGACGAGAAGTTCGCGGCTCCCGAGTCGATGCGCCGGATGGTTGACGCCGGTGACATCGGACGCAAGAGCGGGCAGGGCTTCTACAAGCACTGAAACCGCACATGCCTCGGGAGCATCACACCCCCGGGTGAATTCGGTATCGGTTCGCTTACAAGAAGCAACCTCTGCCCCCCTCACGCAGTCAGAGGTTGCATCACCGGCATCAGAGCGCGGAGCACGAGACGCACGCACGGGGAGCGCATATGTACATCAGGGGCGATCATGCCGAGCTGGTCGTCGGGGGCCGCCTCGACGTCCGGAGCGCGGCGGACGCCCGTACGGTCCTGCACTCGGCCGTCGACGACGGAGTCGGCGACCTGGTGCTGGACCTGTCCGAACTGGACTCCTGGGACGCCACCGGACTCGGTGTGATCATGGGGGCTCACCGGCGGGCCGGCCGCTGCGGCCGGCGCCTGGTGCTGCGCGGCGTGCCGCCGCAGATGCAGCGCCTGCTGGTGGCCACCCGCCTGCACCGGATCCTGGCGATCGAGGGGGGCATCGGGGTGGAGACATTGCCTCGCGTGTGACGTTCTGTGCGGGTGTGAACCGGGCGACCGGGGAGACCCGGACGGACATCGCGACGTGCGACGCGCACAATCCTCACGAGACCGTGACGTCTCGGACGGCGCGGTACCCCGGACTGTCGTAGATACTGTGCGAAGGTTTAGGGTTCGGCTGCCCGCTGCCTTGAAACCCTATCTGCGGGCCCGGACCAGAAGCGACAGCGCGGTGTGCAGCAAGGCCGGGAGGGGCTTTTCAGAGCACACACACGCTTTTGGGGGGCTTTGACCTATGGACCCGAACACCCGGGGACCCGAGGAGTACGGCCACGACGGCGACAGCGAGTCGCCGCGCCAGCGCCCGCCCAGGGATTCCCTCACGCCCGACTTCAGTCAGCACGCTCCCGCGCTCGCCCGCACGGTGCAGCTCGTCTCCGGCGACTTCCTGCTGACCGTCAACCCCGTCGACGGCAGCGAGATAGAAGCCTGCCCGCCCGCCGAACGGCCCGCCCGGCCCGCGAAGCTCACGACGGCGGAGCGCGCCGAGGCCGAGCGCGCGGCCCGGCCGCCCGTCCCGCCCGGCCCCGCGCAGCCCAGCCTGCCGCTGCTGGCCCGCCAGGACGAACGCGAGCGGCTGGTGCGCCTGCTCGCCCGCGGCCGCTCGGTCCGCCTCACCGGCCCCGCCGGCTGCGGCCGCACCCGCCTCCTCGACCTCGTGGGCGAGGACTGCTCCGACCTCGCCCCCGACGGCGTCGTCCGCCTGAACGGCTTCGGCCGCACCTCCGGCGACCTGCTGTACGACCTCTTCTACGCGGTGTACAACGCCCCCCTGCATCGCCCGGAACGGGACGAACTGCTCACCTTCGTCCGGGAGATCGGCGCGGTCGTCGTCGTCGACGACCTGGAGTTCGGCGGTGCCGCGCTCGACGAGCTGCTGGAGGCCACCCCCGAGTGCGCCTTCCTGCTCGGCGCCACGCCGGACGTACCGGCCCCTGCCGCCGACTCCGGCGTCGAGGAGGTCCTCCTCGGCGGCCTGGAGCGCGCCGCCGGGCTCGACCTGCTGGAACACGCCTTCGGCCGGCCCCTCACCGACGAGGAGTCCAACTGGGCGGGCGACCTCTGGTTCGAGTCCGAGGGCCTGCCCCTGCGCTTCGTGCAGGCCGGTGCCCTGCTGCGGCAGCGCGACCGGCTGCGCGCCGGGACCAGCGCCGTCGACGCGTTCGGCGTCTTCGAGGACGCACCCCCGGCCGACGCCTCCGACGCGTACGACGCCACCGACGGCGACGACCTACCGCTGCCCCCGCTCGGCGAGGCCGCCGCGCCCGCGCCGCTGCTCGCCTCCCGGCTGAGCGCCTCCGCCCGCGCCACCCTGCGGTTCGCCGTCGCCCTCGGCGGCGAGGTGCCCCACCAGGCACATCTGCCCGCCCTGGTCGGCGACACCCACGCGGACGCCGCGCTCGGCGAACTGGCCTCCTGCGGTCTGGTCTCCCCGGTCGGCTCCCGCTACCGGCTCGCCGCCGGTGTCCTGGCCCAGCTGGAGGCCGCCGGATACGCCGACGAGGCCGTGGCCGGCGCCCGCAGCGCCGCCCAGCACTACTCCTGGTGGGCTGGGCACCCCTCGGTCACCCCGGAGCGCGTGTGCGCCGAGGCCGACGCGCTCCTGGCCGCCCTGGCCGTGCTCGGGCCGCTCACCGGCCCGGCCGCCGAGGGTGAGGAGAGTCCGGCCGTGCACCTGGCGCGCACCGCCGCGCCCGCGTTCGCCGCCGGGCTGCACTGGGGTGCCTGGGAACGCGCCCTGCACATCGGCGCCGAGGCCGCCCGGCTCGCCGACGACGTCGCCGAACAGGCCTACTTCCACCACGAGCTCGGCATCCTCGCCCTGTGCGGCGGACAGCTCGACCGGGCCCGGGCCGAACTGGAGACCTCGATCGGCCTGCGCGGCTCCCTCTCCGACAAGCGCGGCACCGTCGCCGGCCGTCGGGCCCTCGCCCTGGTCGCGGACCGCTCGGGCACGCCGATCGGGCTCGGGCCGACCGCGGGCGAGGAGGTGCCCGACGCCCGGTACGAGGAGTCGCCGTCCCCGGCCGGCGGTGTGCCGGCGGCCTTCCCGACCCTCCAGCAGCCGCCCTCGCCGACCCTGGTCACTCGCCAGAGCACGCCCGCGCCCTCGCGCAAGGCCCGGGGCGGGCTCAAGGGCCTGGCCCGGCGCAACCTCGTGGCCGCCGGAGCCGGTGCCCTGCTCGTCGCCGTGCTCGGCACGGTGGTGACCCTCGGCGCCACGTCCGACAAGGATGCGAACCCGCCGTCCGACCAGGTCGGCGTCAACCCCTCGGCCAGCCAGGGCGTCGACGACGGCAGCCTGGGCGCCGACCGGCCGGCGAACGACAGCAACGGCGACACGGGTGCGGCGACGAGCCGCCCGACCGACCCGGGTCCGGACGGCACGCCGGGCACCTCGGACGATCCGACGCCGACGGGCAGTCCCAGTGCCTCCCCGAGCCCCGGCGACTCCGGGCCGACGTCGAAGCCGCCGACGACCTCCCAGCCGCCGGCCACGTCCAAGCCGCCGACGACGTCCAAGCCCCCCACGACGTCGAAGCCGCCGACGACGTCCAAGCCGCCCTCGCAGTCGCCCACGTCTCAGCCGCCGACCTCCCAGCCGCCGACGTCCCAGCCGCCGACCTCGCAGCCGTCTACCTCGGACTCGGCCAGCGGCCCGGCGTCGAGCGCCCCCGCGAGCACCACCGCGAGCGCGCCGGAGAGCAGCCCGGACCCGGTGATCTGACAGCCCCACACACAGCAGGGCCGGGTCCGTTCCTCGGACCCGGCCCTCTTCGTCGTGTACGTGCGCTGTGTCAGAACAGCCGCAGCTTGTCGTCCTCGATGCCCCGCAACGCGTCGTAGTCGAGGACCTGGCAGCCGATGCCGCGGTCGGTCGCGAGCACGCGGGCCTGGGGCTTGATCTCCTGCGCGGCGAAGATGCCGCGGACCGGGGCCAGATGGGGGTCGCGGTTCAACAGCTCCAGGTAGCGCGTCAGCTGCTCCACGCCGTCGATCTCACCGCGCCGCTTGATCTCCACCGCGACGGTCTTGCCGTCGGCGTCCCGGCACAGGATGTCGACCGGCCCGATGGCCGTCGGATACTCGCGGCGGATGAGGGTGTAGCCCTCGCCGAGTGTCTCGATGCGGTCGGCGAGCAGCTCCTGGAGGTGCGCTTCCACGCCGTCCTTGATCAGACCGGGATCGACGCCCAGTTCGTGCGAGGAGTCGTGGAGGACTTCCTCCATCGTGATGATGAGCTTCTCGCCCGCCTTGTTGACGACGGTCCAGACGCCCTCGTCCTCGCCGGTGCCCTCCTTCAGCGTGCAGGGCGGCGACATCCAGTTCAGGGGCTTGTAGGCCCGGTCGTCGGCGTGGATCGAGACGCTGCCGTCCGCCTTCACCAGGATCAGGCGCGGGGCCGAGGGAAGGTGGGCGGTGAGCCGCCCGGCGTAGTCCACGGAGCAGCGGGCAATGACGAGACGCATGGTCGGCAACGCTACTCGACGGGCGGGTGTCGACGCGATTCGCCCTGGAAAACACGTGTTCGGTATTGGCCGATTGTGTGCAGGGTGTGGTCATCGGGAGTGCCTCATCTGCGCATTTTCCTGGTGCGGTCACCGTCGGTTGCTTACGGTATGAACGGGAGGTCGCGATGTGTGTACGCAGCGTGTCCGGTATCGCGAACTCCCTTATCTGTCCGGCAACCCCTGCCCGCCGGGCGGGGGTGCGAGAGGAGAACTCATGTCGCTCGACGTCTCACCGGCCCTACTCGAACAGGCCGAGCGAGGCGAGGTCGACGAAGCGGAATTCGTCGACTGCGTCCGGACCTCCCTGCCCTATGCGTGGGAGATGATCAGCTCCCTGGTGGCCCAGCTGAAGGTGGACGGCGGTGCGTTCGCCGACAACCAGACGCCTCCGCCGGACGAGCAGGCACGCGGTCAGTTGCTGCGTGCGCTTGCGAGTGACGCGATACGCGGCGCGCTGCAGCGGCACTTCGGTGTGCGACTGGCCTTCCAGAACTGCCACCGGGTGGCCGTGTTCCCGCTTGACTCCTCGGTCGACGAGAAGCTGGGCCGCTTCACGTCGGTCCGCAGCCAGGTGCTCAACCAGTCTCCCGAGTTCCGGGACTGCTGACGCGGCGCCGTTTGCTTGCCGCTCCGTACGCGGGAGGTGCAGTTCTGTACCGGAGCGGCAAGCCCCAGGAACCCACCGCGTGGTCAGGCGAGTTGGGGGAGCACCTCGGCCCCCAGCCGCCGTACGTTCTCCTCCGTCGCCGCCAGGTCCCCGGAGCCCTCGACGAGCAGGGCGAAACGGGAGATGCCGGTCCGCTCGCTGGTCGCCGCCAGCCGGTCGGCGCACAGCCGCGGGGTGCCCACCGGGTGCAGTCCGCAGAGCAGTTCGGTGTACGCCAGCGGGTCGCGCATCCGGCGCGTGCGCCCGTCGACCGTGACATGCGCCTCCAGGCCCTGCTTCAGCCAGCCCGGCATCGCCTTCAGCAGCGTCTCCGCCGCGTCGACCCGCCGGTCCGCGATCTGGCAGACGCCCGCCGACACATGAGACGCGCGGTGGATCTCCTCCGCCGGCCGCCCGCACGCCCGCGCGTGCTGCCGCCACAGGGTGACCATCTCGGCCTTCTCCTCGTCCCCCACGTGCATCCCGAGGAGCATCGACAGTCCGCGCTCGGCCGCCAGCCGCACGCTCGCCGGGGACGTGCACGCGACGACCAGTTCGGGGCCCTCGGCCTCGGTCAGGGCCTCCGACGGCCGGGGGACCACCGGGACTTCACGGAAGCGGAAACGCTCCCCGTCGGCCGCCACGGACGCGTCGCGCAGCCAGCGCACCAGCACGTCCAGGGACTCCGGGAACCCCTTCTCGTACGCCTCCAGGCCCGCGCCGAACACCTCCAGGTCGACCCACGGGCCGCCACGCCCGACGCCGAGCGTGAAACGGCCGTCGCTCGTGTGGTGCAGCAGCGCGGCCTGTTCACCGAGGGCCACGGGGTGGGCGGTGGGCAGTACGCTGACCGCCGTACCGACCCGGATGCGGCGGGTGCGGCCGAGCAGTAAGGCGGCCAGGGTGATGGCCGACGGGCACGTGCCGTACGGCACGAAGTGGTGCTCGGCCAGCCAGACCGTGTCGAGCCCGGCCTCCTCGGCCACCTCGGCCGAGCGGACCGCGCGGTGCAGCGCCTCTCCCTCGCCCTGACCGGGGAACTGGGCCGCCAACACGAAACTTCCAACGCGCATTGCTTTCCTGCTTCCTTGGCTCCGACACGGAGCTCCCCCACAGGGCATAACCGTCTGACACGTGCTGAGGACACGGCCGGTCGGGGCAATTTGCGGATTGTCTGCAGAATGGGCCGTTCCGCGGAGCCCGGGGAGAGATCCCGGCGGGGGCCCGCCCTGCCCGGCGAGGGACTTGCGAGGATTGATGGCGTACGTGTACCCCCCCTCCGCGCCGCGTAGGCTGGGCACGCCACGTGTCCTGTATAGCCCCGAGAGGTGTCCCGTGTCCCCGCGTCGCAACCGACCCAAGGGCGCCGCTTCGTTCGGCCGGAGCGCCGAGGACGACCGCCCCGGCCGTTACGGCGGCTGGCAGTCATCGGAGAACTGGCAGGGCGAGAACTGGAGCGTGCGGCATGTGGCCGGCGCGAGCGCGCAGGGCAAGTCCTACCGCTGCCCCGGCTGCGACCAGCTGATCCCGGACGGGGTACCGCACGTGGTGGCCTGGTCCGAGCACACGGGCGTCGACGACCGCCGACACTGGCACAAGGCCTGCTGGAACGCACGGGACCGCCGCACCCCCGGGGTGCAGCGGTCCCGTAACGCGCCGAGGTTCTAGCTCTCTCTTCCTACGACTCAGACGTCCCGCTTCTCCAGCAGCGCGAAGGCGGCGGCGAACGCGACGGCCGTCGCGCCGAGGATGATCCACAGCGGGTCCCAGCCGGACGGGCCGGACTGGCTGAGGGATGCGGAGTAGAAGACGCTGAGCTGGTTCGGGATCGAGTACTCGAGCAGGGCGTCGCGGACGGCCGACAGCGACTCCGAGAACATGAACAGCGCGATCACCAGCGGGGCGAGCACGGCGCCGATCATGATGGTGATGGCGCCCGCCGAGTGCCGGATGATCGAGCCGACGGCGAGCGAGAGCAGGCCCAGCAGCGCGATGTAGGCCGACATGCCGACCGTGGCCTTCAGCCACTCCCCGCCGGAGGGGGACTTGACGCCGTCGCCCTCCAGCATGGCCACGTGCAGGAAGGCGACGAGGGACGCGGACACCAGCGTCACCACGAACGCGACCAGGAAGAACACGATGCCCTTCGCGGCGAGCACCCGGCCCCGGCTCGGGCACGCGACCATCGTGGTGCGGACCATGCCCGTGCCGTACTCCGAGGCCGTGGTCAGCACGCCCAGCGTGATGATGCACATGCTGCCGAGCAGCAGCCCGAAGAAGCCCAGGCCGAGCGGGCTCTCGCCGGACAGGGCCGGGTCGGAGTTGGCCACCACCGCGCCGGTCAGCGTGCCGATGCCGATGACGAGCAGGACGAACACGCCGAGCGTCCACATCGTGGAGCGCACCGACCTGATCTTCGTCCACTCGGAGGCGATGGCATGCCCGAGGTGCGTCCGCACGACCGGGATCGGCGAGGTGTAACCGGAGTACGAAGAACCGGGCGTCGCCTCCCAGGTGGGCGCGGCCGGCGGCATCTGAGGCTGAGGGCTGCTCATCGGGGGTCCTCGGGCTTGGTCAGGTCGGAGGCCGGGGCGGACACCGGCGCGGTGCAGGTGGCGGGGGCCGGGCTGTCGGCCGGTTGTGCGGGCGTGCCTGCCCGGGCCGTGGGCCCCGCGGGGGCCGGGGGCGCTGTGAGGCTGCTCATCGGGGGCCCTCCGGCTTGGTCAGGTCCGGGGCCGGGGCGGAGGCCGACGGCGTGGGCGCGCCCGCCGGGGCCGCCGGCCCTGCCGGGGCCTCGGGGCTGCCCTGCGGTGCCCGGCCTGCGGGCTGCGCGGCGGGCATCGCCGGGGCTTGGGGCGGTGTCCGGTCGGAAGGCTGCGACGCCTGCGGTGCGGGCTGTGCGGGCGGCTGCGGTGTCCGGTCCGCCGGCTGGGCGTACGGGTTCGGGGTTCCCGGGCCGGGGGCTCCCGGGGCCCCAGGTGCGCCGTACGGGGCTCCCGGTGCGCCCTGCGGCGGTGTCGCGAACGGGTGTGCGCCCGGCTGGGGCGGCGGCGGGGCGTACCAGCCGGGCTGGCCCTGGCCGGGGACCGGCATCGGGGGCTGTGCCCCGGGCGGCAGCGGCTGCTGCAGGCCTTCCTTCTGGTCGATGGTCGAGCGGTAGTCGACGGCACCCTGCGTCATCCGCATGTACGCCTCCTCCAGCGAGGCCTGGTGCGGCGACAGTTCCCACAGCCGGACGTCGTGGTCGTGCGCGATGTCGCTGATGCGGGGGAGCGGCAGCCCGGTCACGCGCAGCGCACCGTCCTGCTCGGGCAGCACGTGCCCGCCCGACTCGGTGAGCGCGGCCGACAGCTTCTCGCGCTGCTGCGGCTCGGTGTCCGGCGTACGGACCCGTGCGAAGTCCGCGGAGTTCGCGGAGATGAACGCCGTCACGCTCATGTCGGCCAGGAGCTGCCCGCGGCCGATGACGATGAGATGGTCGGCGGTCAGCGCCATCTCGCTCATCAGATGCGAGGAGACGAAGACCGTACGGCCCTCCGCCGCGAGCGCCTTCATCAGGTTGCGCACCCAGAGGATGCCCTCGGGGTCGAGGCCGTTGACCGGCTCGTCGAACAGCAGCACCTGCGGGTCGCCGAGCAGCGCGGCGGCGATGCCCAGCCGCTGTCCCATGCCGAGCGAGAAGCCCTTGGACCGCTTCTTGGCCACGTCCTGGAGACCGACGACCCCGAGCACCTCGTCCACCCGCCTGGCCGGGATGCCCGACAGCTGGGCCAGGCACAGCAGGTGGTTGCGGGCGGCCCGGCCCCCGTGCACGGCCTTGGCGTCCAGCAGGGCACCGACCTGACGGGGGGCGTTGGGCAGCTTGCGATACGGGTAGCCGCCGATCGTCACGTGCCCGGCCGTCGGGTTGTCCAGGCCGAGGATCATCCGCATCGTCGTCGACTTGCCCGAGCCGTTCGGTCCGAGGAAGCCGGTGACGGCCCCCGGCCGTACCTGGAAGGAAAGGTTGTACACAGCGGTCTTGTCGCCGTAGCGCTTGGTCAGGCCGACTGCTTCGATCATGCTCCGCACCCATCGCAAGGTTCAGGACAGCGGGGCACACGCCCCCGTAAGGGTTAGGAGGATATCGAGGCGCTGACGGTTCCGCCCAAATGAAAGTAAAGGGGAGAGCGTGACGCGCACCGGCAGCCCCGGGGCGCGCCTGCCTAGGCGTCGCGCTTCTTCAGCAGCACGTACCCGCCGACCAGCGCCGCGAGCACCCACAACCCCATGATCCCCAGGCCGCCCCACGGCCCGTACGGGACGTCGTCGTCGACGGGCGTGACCACCTGCATGATCCGGCTGCCGGCCTGGTCGGGCAGGAACCGGCCGACCTTCTTCGTCGCGTCCACGTTGCCCAGGATGTTGGAGATCAGGAAGAAGAACGGCATCAGGATGCCCAGCGACAGCATCGGCGAGCGCAGCATCGCGGCCACGCCCATCGAGAACATCGCGATGAGGG
This sequence comes from Streptomyces sp. NPDC006235, assembly GCF_040613735.1. NCBI lineage: Bacteria > Bacillati > Actinomycetota > Actinomycetes > Kitasatosporales > Streptomycetaceae > Streptomyces > Streptomyces sp. NPDC006235. Next base: position 111,509 of record NZ_JBEXSR010000008.1, on the reverse strand, counting down.
CCATGTAGAGGCCGCCGCCGAACACGGCCCGCAGCACCCCCGGGTCGCCGATCTCCGCCCGGTGCTCACCCAGCATCGCCTGCCCCAGGAAGAAGGCGGCGAAGCTGGTGACGAGACCGACCAGGAGAGCGAGACCACCGGCCACCGCGATCTTGCTGAACAGGAAGGAGCCGCGCTGCGGCACCGCGGCCAGCGAGGTGCGGATCATGCCGGTGCTGTACTCGTTCGACACCACCAGCACACCGAACACGATCATCGCGAGCTGCCCGAGGCTCATCCCCGCGAAACTGATGAACGTCGGATCGAACTCCGCCCGCTCCTGCGCGCCCATGGAGTCGAACTCGTTCTTGGACAGGGCCGCGATCAGCATGCCGAGGGCGACCGTCACGACCACCACCAGCGACAGGGTCCACACCGTGGACGCCACCGACCGGATCTTCGTCCACTCCGACCGTACGACCTGAGTCGTCGCCATGCTCAGCCCCTCTTCCAGCCGTCGCCCCACTGCTGCCCCGGTGGCTCGGGACTCGCCCCGCTGTGTGCGTGATACTCCACCGACTCCGCGGTCAGCTGCATGAAAGCCTCCTCCAGCGACGCCTGTTGCGGGCTCAGCTCGTGCAGCGTGATCCCGTGCTGCGCCGCCAGCTCGCCGACGTGCTCGGCCTTGCCGCCGTCCACCTCCAGCACCCCTTCACCGCTCTCGACGGCCACGATCCCGGCCTGGTGCAGCACGTCGAGCAGCCGCTCCCGCTGCGGGCTGCGGACCCGGACGTACGAGCGAGAGTTGCGCGCGATGAAGTCGGCCATGGAGGTGTCCGCGAGCAGCCGCCCCTGCCCGATGACGACGAGGTGGTCGGCGGTCAGCGCCATCTCGCCCATCAGATGGGAGGAGACGAACACGGTCCGGCCCTGCGCCGCCAGGGACTTCATCAGGGTGCGGATCCAGTGGATGCCCTCGGGGTCGAGGCCGTTGACCGGTTCGTCGAACATCAGGATCCGCGGATCGCCGAGCAGCGCGGCCGCGATGCCGAGCCGCTGCCCCATGCCCATCGAGAAGCCCTTGGTCTTCTTCTTCGCGACCGCCGTCAGCCCGACCGTCTCCAGGACCTCATGGACCCGGCCGCTCGGAATGCCGTTGCTCTGCGCGAGGCACAGCAGGTGGTTGTAGGCGCTGCGCCCGCCGTGCCAGGCCTTGGCCTCCAGCAGGGCGCCGATGTACGTCAGCGGATCCTTCAGCTGCTGGTAGTGCTTGCCGTCGATCCGGACGTCGCCGACGGTCGGGTGGTCGAGCCCCAGGATCATCCGCATGGTCGTGGACTTGCCCGCGCCGTTGGGTCCGAGGAAGCCGGTGACGATGCCTGGTCTGACGGTGAAGGAACAGGTTGTTGACCGCCACCTTCTCGCCGTACCGCTTGGTCAGCCCCTCGAGCTCAATCATGCCCGCCACGCTAGAACGGGACAAAGCCCTCTGCCACCCGAGCGGCAGAGGGCTTTGCGGAGATTCAGACTCCGTATCCCGGGTCGTTACCGGGACTGCTGGGCCGGAACCCCGCGGGAGATCGGCTCGTCCTCGGCCGGGGTACCGGCGGCGGCCACCGCGGCGCCCGTGAGCGTGGCGAGCATCTCGCGGACGTTCGTCAGCTGGGCGTTGATGCTGTCGCGGCGGTTGGTGAGGGCCGCGAGCTCGCGCTCGGATTCCGAACGGATGCGGTCGGCCTTGGCGTTGGCGTCGGCCACGATGTCCTCGGCCTGGCGCTGGGCCGTCTCCACCGTCTGGCGGGCGCGGCGCTCGGCGTCCGTGCGCAGCTTCTCCGCCTCCAGGCGGAGCTGCTCGGCGCGGTGCTCGATCTCGGCGAGGCGCTTCTCGGCCTTGGCCTGACGGGACGCCAGGTCGCGCTCGGACTGCTCCCGGCGCTTGGCGAGATTCGTCTCGAAATCGGCGGCGGCCTGAGCGGCCTTGGCGCGGGTCTCCTCGAAGAGGGCGTCCGCCTCCTCGCGCTTGGACTGCGCGTCCTTCTGCGCCTCGGAACGCAGCTGGGCGGCGTCGCTCTTGGCCTTCTCGACGATCCGCAGGCCCTCGTCCTCGGCCTTGGCCTTGCGCTCCGCCGAGTACGACTCGGCGTCGTTGCGCACCTGCTGGGCCGCCGACTCGGCGAGCTCGCGGTGCTGCTCGGCAGCGCGCCGGGCCTCCTCGCGCAGGTCCTTCGCCTCTTCCTCGGCGAGGCGGAGGATCTTCTCCACGCGCGCGCCGAGACCCGCGTACGACGGCTCCGCGTCGCTGATCTGGGCCTGGGCGTTCTGCGTCTCGAGGTGGAGCTCTTCGATGCGCTTTTCCAGAGCGGTGATGCGGGCGAGAGCGCTGTCACGGTCGGAGACGAGCTTGGAGATACGTTCGTCCACCTGAGCGCGGTCGTATCCACGCCGCACAAGCTCGAAGCCGTAGGGGGAAGTGTCGCTCATGGGGTTCCTGTCGAATGAGACCGGTGAGGTGATAGGTGGAATCCTAGGGGCCGAAACGGTGTGTCATCGAGCGGATGCGCGTTTGGTCTGCAAAATGAGACCCCTTTTGGGTGGCTGACCCCAGGACCGCTTGCCAAAGCTTGGCCAAAGACCCCAGCACACACCCGTTTGGCCCCGGTTCGCTAGCTATCCGAGGACTTGCCACCCGAACGGGGTGCGCCGACTGTTGCGCCTGCCTTGACTCCGTTGTCCTTGGCCGGGGACGGGGCCTCGAAGGATTCCAACGCCTCCAGGACGTCCTGGACACGGGAGATCTCGGCGTTGATGTCCTCGCGGCGGCGGACCAGGACCTCCAGCTCGCGCTTGCCCTCCTCGACCGTGCGCTTGGCCTCGCGGATCGCCTCGGCCTTGAGCTCCTCGGCCTCCCGGACCAGCGTGGACTTCTTCTGCTCGGCCTCCTTGAGCAGCCCCTCCGCCTTCTTCACCGCGGCGATACGGACCTTGCCCGCCTCGGAGTTGGCCTCCGACACGATCTCCTTGGCCTTCGCCTGCGCCTTTGCGAGCTGCTCCTCCGCGGCCTTGACGAGCGCGTCGCAGCGGTCGCCCGCCGACTTCATCGCCTCCGCCGACTCCCGGCGGGCCCGCTCGTGCAGCTCCTCGATCTCCGCCGTGATGCGGTCGCGCAGCTCCTCGGCACGCTCCCGGATCTGCGTGGCGTCCCGGCGTGCGCCGACCAGCAGCTCGTCGGCGTCCGTACGGGCCTTCTCCACCAGCGAGTTGCCCTCGACCGTCGCCTCGGACATGAGCCGGTCGGCCTCCTTGCGGGCCGCGCCCACCATCGTGTCGGCCTGCGACTCGGCCTCCGCGGTGGTCTTGTGCGCCTGCTGCTGCGCCTCGGTGAGCAGCTTGTCGGCCTCCGCCGTGGTCTCCGAGATGAGCTTGTCGACCTGCTCGGCCGCCTCGGAACGCCGCTTGTTGGCGTCCTTGCGGGCCTCGTCCAGCGTCCGGTCGGCCTCCTCGCGCGCGGAGTTGACGAGCCGCTCCGCCTCCGCCTCGGCGTCCGCCTTGACGCGCTCGGCCTCGCTGCGGACCCGCTCGGCGTGCTGTTGCGCCGAGCCGACGGTCTCCGCGGCCTCGGCGCGCAGCCGCTCCGCCTCGTCCGTGGCCTCCCCGACCAGCTGGTCGGCCTTGGCGACCGACTCGGCCCGCACCCGCTCGGCCTCCGCGGCCGCCTCGGCACGCAGGCGCTCCGCCTCGGAGACGGCCTCCGTACGGACCCGCTCGGCCTCCGCGACCGTCTCCATCCGCAGCCGGTCGGTCTCCTGGACCGTCTCGGTCGTGAGCCGCTCCGCCTCGCCCCGCGCCTCGGTGATGAGGGTGTCCGCCTGCGTCGCCGCGTCCGAACGGATGCGGTTGGCGTCCTCGCGGGCGTCCGCCCGGGTGCGCGAGGCGCTCTGCTCGGCCTCCGCGATGGCGTCCGACGCCTCCGTGCGCACCCGCTGGGCGTGCTCGGCGACGTCCGCGCGGATCCGCTCCGCCTCCGCGATCGCCTCGGACATCGTCCGCTCGGCGAGCGCCTTGGCGGCCTCGGACTCCTCGTGCGCCTCGCGCCGCAGCCGGCCGGCGTCCTCGCTCGCGCGCTCCCGCTCGGCGTAGGCGTCGGAGCGGACCCGGTCCGCCTCCTCCTGCGCCTCCCGCCGCGTACGGTCCGCCGCGTGCTCGGCGGCGCTGCGCAGCCCGGCGATCTCCTCCTGCGCCTGCTCGTGCAGTCCCACGACGGAGTCCCGGACCTGCTGCGCGTGCTGCTCGGCCGCCGACACCATCTCCGTGGCACGCCGGTCGGCCTCCTCGACCAGCCGGACGGCCTCGGTCTGGGCCTCCTCCACGCGCCTGCGCGCGGAAGCCAGCAGCTCCTCGCTCTGCTCGCGGGCCCGCTCGCGCTCCTGGTCGGCCTCCTGCCGGGCACTGCCGAGGAGCTCCTCGGCCTCCCGGCGCCGCCGGTTGGCCTCGTCCTGGGCGGCGGCCAGCGTCTCGGACGCCTCCGTGGCCAGCCGCTCGGCGGCGGCCTGCGCCTCCGCGCGGACCCGGTCGGCGCTCTCCTGCGCCTCCGACTTCAGCCGCTCGGCCTCGCTCGCGGCCTCCGACCGCAGACGGACGGCGACGGCCTCGCCCTCGGCGCGCGCGGCCGACGCGTCGGACGCGGCCTCGTCGCGCAGCCGCTCGGCCTCCGCCTCGGCCTGCTGCTGGAGCGTACGGATCCGCTCGGCGGCCTCGGCACGCAGCCGCTCGTTCTCCTCGGCGGCCTCGCGGCGGATCCGCGCGGCCTCCTCACGGGCGTCGGACAGCGCCTGCTCGGCCGCCGCCAGCCGCTCCTCGGCCTCCGTCTGGAGCCGCGTCAGCTCCTGGGCGGCCTCCGCGCGACGGGCTTCTATGGCCCGCTCGGTCTCCTCGTGCAGCTCCCGCGCCGCACGCTCGGCTTCCGCCTTGAGGGCCTCGGCCTGCTCGACGACCTCCTCGCGGTGCCGCTCGGCCTCCTGCCGGGTGCGCTGAAGGGTCTCCTCGGCCTGCCGGCGCAGGGTCGTCGCCCGCTCGATGGCCTCGGTGCGGACCTTCTCGCTGTCCGTCTGGGCCGTCGTCCGCAGCTCGTCCGCGTCCGCCTTCGCCTTGGCGAGCAGCTCCTCGGCGGACCGCGCCGCCTCCTCGATCTGCGCCACGGCCTCCTTGCGGGCCTCGGCGCGGATCTTCTCGCCCTCGTCGACCGCGTCGGCCCTCAGCTGCTCGGCCTCACCGCGCAGCCGACGGGCCTCCTCCTGGAGTTCGACCGTCTTGGCGCGGTACTCCTTGGTGTCGTCCTTCGCCGCGCCCTTGAGCTGCTCGGCGATGTCATGCGCCTCGGCGCGCAGCCGGTCCGCCTCCGCCTCGGCCTCCCGGCGGATCCGCTCGGCCTCCTCGGCCGCGGCCTTGGTGGTCTTCTTGGCGTCCTCCGACGCCTTGGTGAGGACCTCCTCGGCGGTCTTGGCCGCCTTGGACAGCTGGGTCGCCGTCTCCTCGGCCGTGAGCGTGCGGGCCTTCTCGGAGGCCTCCGCGACGATCTTCTCCGCCTCGGCGCGGGCGTCCGCGACGATCTGCTCGGCCTCGGTCTTGGTGTTCTCGGCCTCCTTCGTGGCCTCCTCGACCAGCCGGGCGACCTGCTCCTTGGCGGTGCGCGTACGCGTCTCGTTCGCGGACTCCGCGCTCGCCAGGGCCTTGGCGGCGGCCTCCTTGGCCTCCGCGACCAGCTTCTCCGACTCGGCCTGCGCCTTGCGCAGCGCCTCCTCGGCCTCCGCCATCCGCTGCTCGGCGGCCTTGCTCAGCTCCTGCGCCTGGCGGCGCGCGGACTCCGACTCCGAGGCCGTGGACGTCCGCAGCTGCTCGGCGTGATCGGTGGCCTCCTGGGCCTGGGTGGAGGCGGCGTTGAGCAGCCGCTCGGCGTCCGTGCGGGCACGCCGCAGGATCTGCTCGGCCTCCGCGCGGGCCTCCTCGGCCGCGCCCGTCAGCCGCTGCCGGGCCTCGGTCGTCAGCCGCTCGGCCTCCGCGCGGGCGGTCGCCAGGGCCTGCTCGGCCTCGGCGCGGGACTCCTCCAGCAGCCGGCGGGCCTGCTGCTCGGTGCGGGCCCGCAACTGCTCGGCCCACGCCACGTTCTCGTTGACGTGCGACTCGACCGTCTGGCGGCGCTCGGCCAGCTCCTGGTCCAGCTGCTGGCGCCGGGTCACGGCCTCCTGGTGCAGCTCCGCCTGGAGCCGGGCCGCCTGCTCGGCGTGCTCCTGGAGGATCCGCTGGGTCTGGGCCCGGGCCTCACTCAGCTCGCGGTCGGCGTCCGCCCGGATCTGGTCGGCCTGCATCTGCGCGTTGCGCAGCAACTGCTCGGCCTGCCAGCCGATGTCGCCGCCGTCGAAGGAGGGCCGGGACATGATGGTGCGCCGCGCCTCGTGCAGCTTGGCGCGCAGCACCTCGACCTGGTAGCCGAGGTCCTCGGCGTGCTGGATCGCCTTTTCCCGCTCGGTCTTCAGCCGCTTCATCTCGGCTTCGAACCGAGAGAGGTGGTCGACGTCAGCCGCCGGCTCTCGCTCCTGGCTCTCGTAGCCCCGCACTGCGCGGTCCCATCCGTCCCCTGGTCGCAACTCTCTCCAAACGAGCTCCGTCCATCCGCCGAACGGGGCCCCCGGGGAATGGTGTCAGATCATCGGCGGAGCAGAGGCTGCTGCCCCGACGCTCGTCCCCCGAAACCCGGACCCCGGTGGTCCTGCCGTCGCACGGCGGGACCGCGGTCACCCTGGCTGAGCGGCGACCGCCCCCAACCCTACCGGCCCCTATGTACGAGGGTCAGTGCTCAGGTGACTCAACGGCCGCCGAAGTGACCAGTTCTGTCAGTACGCCATGACAGTCCTTCGGGTGCAGGAAGGTGATCCGTGACCCCATGGAACCGCGTCGCGGCTCTTCGTACAGCACGCGTACGCCCTTGTCCTTGATGTCCGCGGCCTCGGCGTCCACGTCCGCCGTACCGAAAGCGATGTGGTGGACGCCCTCCCCGTTCTTCGCCAGCCACTTCGCGACGGTGGAGTCCTCGCGGGTCGGCTCCAGGAGCTGCAGGTACGAGGCGCCGCCGTCGGACGTATCGTTGATCTTGAGCATGGCCTCGCGCACGCCCTGCTCCTCGTTGACCTCGGAGTGGAACACCTCGAAGCCGTAGGTGGCACGGTAGAACTCGACGGTCTTGTCGAGGTCGAAACAGGCGATCCCGATGTGGTCGATTCGCGTCAGCATGGATTCAGTGCAGCGCTCCGGAGGTGGTTACGCAACGTGCGCGCGATCACACCGACAGCCCGATGACGCGGTGGAGTACTGGTCAGTACATTCGAAGTAAACCCTCGTTCACTCCTCGGCTGTGCAGCCGGTAAGGGGATCGCAGCTCATGTCTTCTGCTACGACCAGCTCGGTGATCGTCTCGGGGGCGCGTACGCCCATGGGGCGGTTGCTCGGTTCGCTGAAGTCCTTCTCCGGAGCCGACCTCGGCGGCTTCGCGATCAAGGCCGCCCTCGACCGTGCGGGGATCGGTGGCGACCAGGTGCAGTACGTGATCATGGGTCAGGTGCTCCAGGCCGGGGCGGGGCAGATCCCGGCGCGCCAGGCCGCGGTCAAGGCCGGCATCCCGATGAACGTGCCGGCGCTGACCATCAACAAGGTGTGTCTGTCGGGCCTCGACGCCATCGCTCTCGCCGACCAGCTGATCCGTGCGGGTGAGTTCGACGTGATCGTCGCGGGCGGCCAGGAGTCCATGACCAACGCGCCGCACCTGCTGCCGAAGTCCCGTGAGGGCTTCAAGTACGGCGCGATCGAGATGCTCGACGCCATGGCGTACGACGGTCTGACCGACGCCTTCGAGAACATCGCCATGGGCGAGTCGACGGAGAAGCACAACACGCGCCTCGGCATCGCGCGACCCGAGCAGGACGAGTTCGCGGCGCTGAGCCATCAGCGTGCCGCCGCCGCGCAGAAGAACGGCATCTTCGAGGCCGAGATCACGCCCGTCGAGATCCCGCAGCGCAAGGGCGACCCGGTGCTGTTCAGCAAGGACGAGGGGATCCGGGGCGACACCACCGCGGAGTCCCTCGGGAAGCTGCGTCCCGCCTTCGCCAAGGACGGCACGATCACGGCCGGCTCCGCCTCGCAGATCTCCGACGGTGCCGCCGCCGTCGTGGTGATGAGCAAGGCCAAGGCGCAGGAGCTCGGCCTGGAGTGGATCGCCGAGATCGGGGCGCACGGGAACGTGGCCGGGCCGGACAACTCGCTGCAGTCCCAGCCGTCCAACGCGATCCAGCACGCGCTGAAGAAGGAGGGACTGGGCGTCGAGGACCTCGACCTCATCGAGATCAACGAGGCGTTCGCGGCGGTGGCCGTGCAGTCGATGAAGGACCTCGGGGTGTCCACCGAAAAGGTGAATGTCAACGGTGGTGCCATTGCCCTGGGTCACCCGATCGGGATGTCCGGTGCGAGGCTCGTGCTGCACCTCGCGCTGGAGCTGAAGCGGCGTGGTGGCGGTGTGGGCGCGGCCGCGCTGTGCGGTGGCGGTGGTCAGGGTGACGCGCTGATCGTGCGCGTGCCCAAGGCCTGAGTACGGGTACGCCCCCTAGCTGAACGGAGCTGTGATGCAGGACGTCTCCACCCTGGTCGCCCAGGCGAGGGAGGGCCGGCCGCGGGCCGTGGCCCGGCTGATCTCGCTGGTGGAGGGGGCGTCCCCGCAGCTGCGGGAGGTCATGGCGGCGCTGGCGCCGTTGGCCGGCAAGGCGTACGTGGTCGGGCTGACCGGGTCGCCGGGGGTCGGCAAGTCCACGTCGACCTCGGCGCTGGTGACCGCGTACCGCAAGCAGGGCAGGCGGGTCGGCGTGCTCGCGGTCGACCCGTCGTCCCCGTTCTCCGGGGGTGCGCTGCTCGGGGACCGGGTGCGGATGTCGGAGCACGCGTCGGACCCGGGCGTGTACATCCGCTCGATGGCCACGCGCGGGCATCTGGGCGGGCTCGCGTGGGCCGCGCCCCAGGCGATCCGGGTGCTGGACGCGGCGGGGTGCGACGTGATCCTCGTCGAGACGGTGGGGGTCGGGCAGTCGGAGGTGGAGATCGCCTCGCAGGCGGACACGTCCGTGGTGCTGCTGGCCCCGGGGATGGGGGACGGCATCCAGGCGGCCAAGGCCGGGATCCTGGAGATCGGTGACGTGTACGTCGTGAACAAGGCCGACCGGGACGGGGCGGACGCGACGGCTCGCGAGCTGAACCACATGCTGGGGCTGGGGGAGGCCCGGGCGCCCGGGGACTGGCGTCCGCCGATCGTGAAGACGGTCGCCGCGCGGGGAGAGGGCATGGACGAGGTCGTCGAGGCCCTGGAGAAACATCGCGCTTGGATGGAGGAGCGGGGGGTGCTCGCGGAGCGGCGCATGGCCCGGGCGGCGCGCGAGGTCGAGACGATCGCGGTGACGGCGCTGCGGGAGCGGATCGGGGACCTGCACGGGGACCGGCGGCTGGGTGCGCTCGCGGAGCGGATCGTGGCGGGTGAGCTGGATCCGTACCGTGCGGCTGACGAGCTCGTCGTGGGGTTGACGGAGGGCTGAGCGTGCGCGTGCCTGCGGCGGCCTGTGGCTGCTTCGGTGGGGGTGCGCGTAGCGCCTACCCGGGTGCGGTGGGTCGGGCACGTGCCGGGGGGTGTCCGTCCTCGGAACGGCGCGATGGGGTCGGATACCGACTGACTGTCCGTTGACGCGCCAACCGCTGCGGGCGGACACCCCCCGACACGTCCCCTTCCGTGCGTACGCGGGTGCGGGTGCGTCGTGGCTTGGCTGCCGCAGGCCGCCGCGCTGCGGGCCGCCGGTCCCGCCTAGCTGCGGGCAGTCGTGCCTCCCCCAGTGCCTTAAGGGCCTGGGAGGTGCTCCCAGGCGGCACGGGTGGGCGCAGCGGCACCTCGTCGCGCCGAGCTGCGCAACGCCCCGGCGTCAGCAGCGACGCCGGGGCGGTGGGAAGGGGCAGTACCGGGTCAGTCCTGGTCGTCGTCCTGGTCCTGGTCCTGGTCCGCCGTGATCTTGCCCGTGGTGAGGTCGATCCTCCAGTCCTGCTCGGCGCCGCCGGACTTGTGCGTCTCGGCCTCCCAGGACTTGTTCTTGCCGTCCTCGTCCAGGTCCACGGACGTCACCGTGCCCTTGCCGCCGGCGGCCTTCGAGGCCTCCTCGGCCGTCACGGACGCACCCTTCAGCGCCGCCCGCACCTGCGCCGTGTCGTCCTCGTCGTCGGTGTGCGAGCCGAGCACCTTGCCGTTCGACGGGTCGACGCTCACGCTGTGCCAGCCGTTGTCGCCGGACAGGACGTCGACCTTCCAGATCACCTTGCCGCTGTCGTCCTCGTCGTCCAGCTCGGCGGACACGGCCGTGCCGGACGTGTGCTTCAGCGCCGACGCGATCGCCTCGGGCGCCGACACGTCGGCGGAAGCAGCACGCGCGTCGTCGTCGCGGTCGTCCTGCGCGTCCGCGCCGTCCTGGTCGTCGCGGCCGTCGTCGTCCGACAGCCGGATGTTCGCCGCCTGCCGCGCCGAGCCCTGGTCGTCTCCCGTGGTCGCGAGGGCCGTGGCCGTACCGCCTCCGATCAGAGCGGCAGCGGTCACAGCGGCGATCACGATGTTGCGCTTCATGCGGATTCCTCCCGAGTCGTTTCGTTTTCGACGTGTTCCAATCTGGCTGATCGAGGCTGAGAGGAACCTGAAGGCCCCTGAAGGGATCTTCAGCTTGGCTTTGCCACTCTTTACCCATGCGCCTGTTGATCGTGGAGGACGAGAAGCGGCTGGCCCTGTCGCTCGCCAGGGGCCTGACGGCCGAGGGTTACGCCGTGGACGTCGTCCACGACGGACGGGAGGGGCTGCACCAGGCCTCGGAGGGCACGTACGACCTGGTGATCCTCGACATCATGCTGCCCGGCCTCAACGGCTACCGGGTCTGCGCCGCCCTGCGCGCCGCCGGGCACGAGGTGCCGATCCTGATGCTCACCGCCAAGGACGGCGAGTACGACGAGGCGGAGGGGCTCGACACCGGTGCGGACGACTATCTGACCAAGCCCTTCTCGTACGTCGTGCTCGTCGCCCGGATCAAGGCGCTGCTGCGGCGGCGCGGGGTGGGTGCCGGGGCCTCGCCCGTGCATGTGCACGGGGACCTGAAGGTGGACACCGCGGCCCGGCGGGTGTTCCTGGGGGAGGACGAGGTCGCCCTGACCGCCAAGGAGTTCTCCGTGCTGGAGCACCTCGTGCTGCGGGCCGGGGAGGTCGTGTCCAAGTCCGACATCCTCGAACACGTGTGGGACTTCGCGTACGACGGGGATCCCAACATCGTCGAGGTGTACGTCAGCACCCTGCGGCGGAAGCTGCGGGCGGGGCTGATCCGGACCGTGCGCGGTGCCGGGTACCGGCTGGAGACGTCGCCATGAGGCGGCTGTTCGGGTCCGTCCGGGCGCGGGCCACGCTGGGAGCCACGCTCGTGGTCGCGGTGGCGCTCGTCGCGGCCGGGGCGGCCGTTCTGCTGTCCCTGAAGTCCAACCTGATGGGCGAGGCCGGCACCCGGGCGGAGCGCTCCGCCCGGGCCGTCGCCGCCGAGCTCGCCGCCGGGACGCCGTACGACAAGCTGTCCGGGCTGGACGGCGACGACGGGCCGGTCCAGGTGCTCGCCGAGAAGAAGCGGGTGGTCGCGGTCAGCGAGGATCTGCAGAAGATCAGCGGCACCGAGTCCGACCGGGTGAAGCCGCTGCCGCCGGCGGCGGCCAAGGGGGACGATGACGACGACTCCGACGATCACGAGGAGTCCCTCGAACCGGGGGAGATCGCCGGGGAGAGCACCTTCCGGAACGGGTCCGCGACGATCGACGGTGAGACGGAGGACTACCGGTTCGCCGCCGTCGAGGTCGAGACGCAGGACCGGGGGCGGCTGAAGGTCTACGCCGGTGCCCCGCTGGCCGCCGAGCACGGGGCCGTGCAGAGCGCGACGACGGTGATGCTGATCGGGTTCCCGCTGCTGCTCGGCGTCGTCGCGGGGGTCACCTGGCTGGTCACCCGGCGGGCGCTGCGGCCGGTGGAGGGCATCCGGAGTGAAATGGCCGCGATCACCGCCTCCCAGGACCTCGCGCGGCGTGTCCCGGAGCCGCAGACGCACGACGAGGTCGCCCGGCTCGCCCGGACGACGAACGAGACCCTCGCGGCCCTGGAGACCTCCGTGGAGCGGCAGCGGCGCTTCGTCGCCGACGCCTCCCACGAGCTGCGCAGCCCGATCGCCTCGCTGCGCACGCAGCTGGAGGTGGCCGCCGCGCATCCCGAACTGCTGGACCTGGACGGGGCCGTGGAGGACACCGTGCGGCTCCAGCGGCTCGCCGCCGACCTGCTGCTGCTCGCCCGGCTGGACGCGGGGGAGCGGCCCAACGATGCGAAGGTCGACCTCGCCGGGCTGGCCCGGGAGGAGGCCGAGGGGCGGACGGGCGTGACGGTGGACGCGGAGCCGGTGAACGTGGCCGGATCGCGCGGGCAGTTGGGGCGGGTGCTCGCCAATCTGCTCGACAACGCCCAGCGGCATGCCCGGTCGGCCGTCACCGTGACGGTGCGGCGGGAGGGTGACCTGGCCGTGGTCGGGGTGACGGACGACGGGGACGGTGTGCCCGAGGCCGACCGGGAGCGGATCTTCGAGCGGTTCGTCCGGCTGGACGCCGCCCGCAGCCGCGACGACGGCGGTGCCGGGCTGGGGCTCGCCATCGCCCGGGACGTCGCCGTCCGGCACGGCGGCACGCTCACGGCCGGCCGGGGGCCCGACGGCGGAGCCCTGTTCGAACTCCGCCTGCCGCTCGCCTAGCCGGGGATGTGCCGTCCCACGGTCACGGGCGTCCGCGCTGGGTGCGCAGGTGCTCCGCGATGGGCTTGAGGGCCTTGTCGAGTTCCGTCAGGGCCTCGGGGGACAGCAGATCGATGAAGTGCCTCCGCACGGACGCCACATGGTGGGGCGCGACCTTCTGCATCGTCGCCATGCCGTGGTCGGTGAGGACCGCGTAGAGCCCCCGGCGGTCGGACTCGCAGTTCTCCCGCCGGACCAGGTTCGCGTTCTCCATGCGCGTGATCTGGTGGGAGAGGCGGCTCTTGGACTGGAGGGTGGCGGAGGCGAGGTCGCTCATCCGCATCCGCTGGTCCTCCGACTCGGAGAGATTCACCAGGATCTCGTAGTCGTTCATTGTCAGGCCGAACGGCTGCAGGTCCTTTTCGAGCTGGTACGTCAACAGCCTGTTGACCTCCAGGTGGGTGCGCCAGGCGCACTGCTCCGCATCGGTCAGCCAGCGGGTGGCCGTCTCGGTCTCCATGAATGAAGTCTACCTAAAAGGTTGAAAGGCGAACTAGTGAGGGTTTTCGTGTGACGGAGCGCACCCGCCGAACATCGGTGCGCAGACGTTCGATGTCACACTCCGCAGACTACCGCTCACAGCCCGAAGCGACGCTGGAGGTCCCCCAGCTGTCCGGGAAGACGCGGTACTCCGGGCTGGCCTGCCTGGGGACTGTGCGCCCCGCCACCGGGCACTCCGGCCTGGTGCGGAACGGCCCCCGTGGCCTGCTCCACCATGAGGGTCTCGGACGACTGGAGCAGGACCGTGCCGGCGCCGACGAACTCGAACTGGTGCTCCTCGCCGGAGGCTCCGCCGAGGCCCGTCAGTGCACGTAGACCGCCCATTACACCGGTCATGTACCCATGGTCGTAGTGATGGCAGGGGGAGGGGCAGTCGGCCCATCCGACCAGGGCCTGCGGGTCGACCCGGATCGGGGGTTCCATGAACACCACGGGGCCGTTCGACGCGGCCACGAACTTTCCGGTTCCGATGAGGGTCAGGAAACCCGGCACGATTGACTGCTTCAGCGACAGAGTTGGCTGAAAAGCGAGGAGATTGCCCGAGCGAATGGTCAGATTGCCGTCCTCGAGGTCGTACGAGTTCACGTCGAAGGCCCGGTCGGCGAGGAGCATCTTGCCCGAGCCCTCCGCCACGACCCAGTCGCTCGCGTGCAGTGGCGAATGGAAGGACGTACGGACGAGACGGTCCAGCCGACCGTGTCCGACGCCGTTGAAGTCGATCGAGCCGTAGTAGGCGATCATCTTCCCCTTCTGGAGGAACCACTGGCTCCCCTTGAGCTCCACGCAGAAGGTGTAGGCGTTGACGTTGTCGTCCGGCGGCAGTGTCGCCGGGTCGAAGACCACGGGGCCGGCGCCCGGGGTTCCGTACGTGCTCACAGCTTCTCCTCCGACGCCTGGACGTACACCGCACCGCTGCCGCTGAGCTCCAGCTGGAACGCCTCGCCCGAGCCGCGGCCCACCATGTCCCGCCAGCCCAGGGCCGTGGACAGCTTGTTGCGGACGTCGCCGTGGTGGGCGACGTAGGCCTGGGGGTCCACGTGCACCGGCCGCTGGGGTGTGACCGGGATCTCGATCACCCCGCCGTGGGCCATGACCGCGACGGCTCCGTGCCCCTTGAGCGTGGTGGTGAACAGCCCCTGTCCGCTGACCTGCCCGCGCACCATGCCCATGACGCCGCCCTGCGAGCCCAGGAACATCGTGCCCTGCTGGAGCGTGCCCTCGAAGGCCAGGAGGCGGTCCGCCTCGACGTACAGCGTGTCGCCGGTGAGCTGGATCACCTGGACGTGATGCCCGCCGTGTCCGAAGAGGACGGTGCCACTGCCCTCGACCGTCATCAGGGGCGTGTCCTCGTCGGCGACCCGGCGGCCGATCATCGACATGATCCCGCCCTGGCCGCCGGCCGTGTTGGGCGTGAAGGACACCTCGCCCTTGTAGGCGAGCATCGCGCCGCGCTGGCTGAACAGCCGCTGGCCCGGCGTGATCGTCGCCTCGACCATCTTCGCGTTGATCTCCCGGAAGGCCATCTCACACGTCTCCCGCGATCGTGTTCCGCTCGCTCGGCTGCACGTACACCAGCCCGTCCCCCTCGAACCGCATCTGGAAGGCCTCGCCGCCGCCCTCCCCGAGCAGCGTGCGGAACGTCACACCCGACTGGAAGGACTGCCGCAGATTCCCCTGGTGTGCCACGTATGCCCCCGGGTCGACGGTCAGCGGATACTGCGGACTCACCCGCAGTACCACCGCCGGGCCGTCCGACATGATCGCCGCCTGGCCGTGGCCCTCGACGGTCGTCGTGAACAGCCCGTTGCCCTGCGAGGCGCCGCGCAGGCCGGTGAACTCCGTCCCCGTGCGCAGCCCGCCGTCGGTCGCGAGCAGGTTGCTGGACTCCACGTAGAGCTTGTCGCCCTGGAGACCCACCAGGTTGATCTCGGAGGCGCGGTCGGCGAACCAGCAGGTTCCCCGCCCCTTCACCTCCATCAAGGTCATCTGCTCGCCGGTCAGCCGCCGGGTCACCATGCCCCGTATGCCCTCGCCGCCGCCGCTGAGCTTCTTGAAGGCCATCTCGCCGTCGTACGCGACCATCGAGCCGTTCTTCGCCTTCACGGCGTCTCCGGTCATGTCGACGGCGAGCACCTTGCTGCTCTGAAGTCGGAACATCGCCACGTACGTGAAGGTAGCCGCAGGTCGGGCGCCACGGACAGGGCCTGTGGGTGGAGAACCACCCTGAGCACACCCCTAGGGGTCGGGGCCCGCGGCGGTTTGCCACAATGGGCCGGACGCTTGTGCGTGCGTTCACAAACCGTCAGACCGTCTCTCCCACCGAAGGTGACCCGTGGACCTCAAGACCGCCACCGCCATCCGCCGCCTCCGCCTGGTCTCGGCCCCCGAGGCGATCTCCTTCCTCCTCCTGTTGGTCTGCTCGGTGTTGAAGCGGACCACGGACTTCAATGCCGTGCCGGTGATGGGCATGGTGCACGGTGTCCTGTTCATCCTGTACGTGATCTTCTGGGCCGACGCGTGGAACCGGACGAAGTGGTCGGTGAAGACCGCCGCGCTGTACTTCGTCCTCTCGGTGCTGCCGACCGGTGGGTTCTTCGCGGAGCGCAAGCTGCGGCGTGAGGCCGAGGACGCGGTCATCGCGTCCCGGGCGCGTCAGGAAGGGGCCGTGAAGGCATGATCGTCGCCTTTTCCGTGACGCCGCTGGGGGTCGGGGAGGACGTGGGGGAGTACGTCGCCGACGCGGTGCGGGTGGTGCGGGAGTCCGGGCTGCCGAACCGTACGGACGCGATGTTCACGTCCGTCGAGGGGAAACGTGGGTACCCTTGAGTACATGACCCAGTCAACAGCCCTTGCGGTGCTGTACGCGTACCTGCGGCTCAGCCGAGAGAACGAAGGTAGCGCCAGTATCGAAACCCAGCGCAGTGCGTACCTCGCCTGGATGGACGGCGCAGAGTTCAAACGATGGCTTGCTGAGCACGGCCTGACGCGCGATCAGGTTGAGGTCGTCGAGTACATAGATTCAGGTGTGTCCGGCGCCAAGCCGCTGGAAGAGCGCAAGGACATGCGCAGGCTGATGCGAGACCTTGAACGGTCCAGGCGCACGGACCGGCCCACACAGCCGATCAGGCGCATGCTCGTTGCCTGGAAGCTGGACCGGTACGCACGAAGCGTCAGCGAGTTCCTGCGGCTGATCGCCTGGGCCGAGGGACACGGCGCACGGCTGGCCACGACAGACAACACGATCAACACGGCCACACCGACCGGCCGCATGGTCGCTGTCGTCCTCGCTGCGCTGGCCCAGTGGGAACGCGACATGATCGCCAGCCGCATCAAAGAGGGACACGCCACAAGGCGATCACAGGGCCGCTGGACCAGTGGACGCGCGCCGTTCCCGTACAGGATCTACAGGCGCGACGGCGCTGCCTACCTCGAACCTGACCCGGACAAGTCGGCCCGCGCGTACGCCGGAGTCCTCGCGCTGATCACAGGCGGCACGGTGGCCGGCACAGCACCGCTGGTTGGTCTCAGCGAACCTCAGTGGCGGCGCCTGCTGAAATCTCCCACGCTACGTGGCCAGCGCGCGCATAAGGGCAAGTTGGTGCTGTCAGAAGACGGAATCACGCCTGTGCAGTTCGCCGAACCCATTATCAGCGCCGCAGAGGCCAAAGCCATTGTGCAGCGATTGAATGCCCTGGCGACTGGCGAGGATCGTGCACCGAGGGGCGAAACTCCGCAATGCGCCGGAATGGCCTGGTGCTACAAATGCGCGGGAAAGCTGAACGGCGGCACCAGCGACCAGGGCAACAAGCTGTATCGCTGCAAGGCAGGCCATGTGACCATCTACGCCGAGACGCTAGATAATGCTGTTGAGGCTGACTTCCTGAAGCGCTGGGGTGGAATGGCCGAGTACGTTGTCCGGCTGGAAGGCGGCAACGACCTCAGTAACGAAATGGAAGAGGCCAAGGAACAAGCCCAGCGCATCGCCACGCAAATGGCTGAGGCCGGCCCGCTGATGCTCGGCATGCTGAACGAAAAGGCTGCTGAGCTGGAAGCCACGTACGCCGCTCTAAGGGCCGCGCATGACCCGGACGTACGGGAAGTGCTTGAGCCCACCGGCAGGACGCTGAGGGAGGCATGGGAGGCCGATGAAGCGGCACGTGCCGGGTTGCTGGCGGACCTGGGCTTGCACGTTGTCCTGTGGCCACACAAGGGGGAGCACGCGCGCGAGGAACGGCTAGAGATCACGTGGGTTGTGGGTGGCGATGACCAAGACTTGATTGAGCAACTGAGCGAAGCTGAGGCAGCGAAATGATCGCAAAGCGCACGTGCACCGGCTGTGGCGAGCTGAAAGATGCATCCGAGTTCAGCAAGAGGTCCGACGGACAACCACGATCGGAGTGCAAGGTATGCCGGGCGGCGAAGCAGCGACAGAGACACGCAGAGCAGTCGCCGGAGGAGAAAGCCAGGAAGATGGCTGCCTATCGCGCCGGCATCCGCAAGGACAGGTGCGCAGTGTGCAGCTCAGCGATCGAGGGTGAGGGGCTGTGTTCGCGCTGTCGCGCCGCTGTGGTGGTGCTGGGCGACCTTGAGGGGCTGAAGCAGGCTGTGCGCGCGCTCAAGTACCTGGAAGGCGCATGAGCGACGAGCGCGAGTGCCCACGCTGCGGAGCCAGCAAGCCGGCCAGCGAGTTCACCCATGGGCGCTGGGACATCTGCCGCGACTGCAAAGCCAGCGCACAGCGCAGACACAATGCGGGTCTACGGCTGAACACATGCCCGACGTGTGGCAGCACTGTTGAGGGGTACGACGTCTGCTCACGCTGTCGGGCAGCCATCAGGCAGCTTGGTGGGACAGTTGACGGCCTGAAGCGGGCTGTTCGCGCCTGGCGCTGGCTTCAGGAGTAGTGATCTGCGTCACACTCTTAGGTAACGGGTCGGACTCGGAAGGGTCACGGCCCGTTACTTTTGCCCGTACAGCGCAAGGGCCGGTGACGAACAAAAACCCAGCGCACAAGATCAACAACCTTCTGACCTGCTCTTAGTGATGAAGTGACGAAATGACACACATCCCAGAAATACATAGGGATCTCTTAGGGAAAACCAGAGTGCCCTTCACATCGTCACTTCGTCACCCGGCGCCTGGTAACCGACTCGCTATCTATATGGTATAGGGCGGAGATGTTCCCGCGCACACAGGTACTACCGCAACGGCGGGCTGTGGCCTCTGACCCTTTGCTCAGCCGACTCCCCTGCCCTCTCTCCCAGGGTTGAGTCCCTGAGTAGGCGCTGCGCGTGCTAGGCACGGACCAGGGTCGATCTGATCGAGGGTCGCTGGTCACGAGACGCGTACGCAGCGCCCTTGCCCTCTTGGCTCAGTCTGGCCTAGAGCGCTGCCTTGTCATGGCAGAGGACACCGGTTCGAATCCGGTAGGGGGCGCGCAGGCGGTTCACCACTGGCCCTGACCGGCCGGCCGATGCTCCGCCCTGGGTGAAACCGGCCCCAACTCTCTGGCTAGTCACCAGTTGAGCGGGCGGCGAGTAGCCCTAAAACTTCCCGCTGGTGCAATGGGCAGCACACACCCCGCCAGGGTGAGACGTCGGTTCGAATCCGGCGCGGGTCGCCATGACTAGTAGCTCAGTTGGCAGAGCAGCGGATTGTTACTCCGCGTGTCGCTGGTTCGATCCCAGCCTAGTCAGCGGCGCCGACGTGTCCCGCACTGATTGCCCTCGCAGGCTCAGTGATCTGCCGCGCTGGCGCACACCACCGCTGATGGTGGAACGGAATACACGGCAGGCTTAGACCCTGCTGCCCGATGGGCTTGGGGGTTCGAATCCCTCTCAGCGGACTGCGCTGACGCGCGATTGCTGCTCGTCCTCCTCCGGGACTGGCGAGCCTTTGAACGGTCCGGCACGCGGACAGCCGTAAGGGCAAGCGTTGGCGCAGCAAGCGTCACGTAGCGTGCGCGTGGGTATGGCGCAGTTGGTCAGCGCGCTGGTTTTGGGAACCAGAGGTCGCAGGTTCGAGCCCTGCTACCCGCACTTCTGTCACAGAATGCCAACAGCGTTCACGCGGCGTTCACATCTGGCGTAGGCTTGCCCCGCTGTATTCACTCAGGGGAGGGCGAAGCCTTATGCCGAAGATCAAGACGCGTCGCAAAATGGGCTGGGTGGCCATTGGTTTCCACTGGACAATGATGCTGTTCACACTTGGCCTGTGGACGCCGGTTTTCCTCGCTGCAAGGCGCAGACGACTCACCGTGACGCACGTCCCTGAGGGCGTCAGCCTGCCGCAGCAGTACTAAGACAGCGCAAGCGCCGGGGTCGGTCGTTCGGCCGGTTCTGTACGCGCTTGCGCCCCTTCCTCGCTGGTGCAATTGGCCTAGCACACTCGGTTCGCGACTGAGGATCCTGGTTCGAATCCAGGGCGAGGAGCACATACGACTTTCGTGGGAGGCGACGCAGCGTGGTCGCCCGTAGCGTCTGTTCGACCCCTGGTTGTCCCGAGCTGGTCTACCCGGCCGGCCGATGCGCTGACTGCAAGGCAAAAGCCCAGGTCAGACGACCCTCTGCGGCTCGCAAGGGCTATGACGCAGCGTGGCGACGGACGCGAGCAGCCTACCTGCGGGCCAATCCGCTGTGTGAGTGCGCTGACTGTGAGGCCATAGCAGCCCCTCTGAGGCCCGTTGCGGCAGAGGTTGACCACATAGACGGCCTGGGTCCATTGGGGCCGCGAGGGCACGACTGGACCAACCTCAGAGCCATGACCAAGGCGTGTCACTCACGCGCTACTGCACATGCCCAGCCTGGTGGATGGAACGATCGCGCGTGATCGTTGATGACGATGGCACGAGCTACTGCGTGTGCACCATGAGTGATCACTGTGGATGCGGCCGGCCATGCGACGACGATCCGCCGGCTGACCTCACGATGTGTGATCACGATGCGTGAACGTCCCTGATGTCCGATTCGGGTGGTAGGGGTGGGGGTATACCCCTTGCCCCCTAGGGGACGTTGAACGCGGGGGAGGGCGCTGTCAGGTGCGCCCGGTTCAGAACACTGATTGTGACCGTCGTCACGCCGAGCAACCTCACATACCGTAACGCCCCTGGCCGGCTAGCCAGGGGCGCACTGCCATGTCCGGACCAGGGGGTGACCAAGCATGCCTAAGGGCGGAGCACGAGTACGCAGCGGGCCGGCACCGACCAGCACTGAGCGCAGCCACAAGGCGCAGGCAGACGGCTGGGTCACCCTACCCGCTGAGGGCCGTGACGGGCCAGAGCCGGCCTTCCCTCTTGACATGACCAGCCAGCGCGAACTTGACCTATGGGCGAGGCTCTGGGAGACGCCACAGGCGGTCATGTGGGAGCAACTGCACCAGGAATTTGAGGTCGCCAGCTACGTTCGGCTGCTGGTTCGGGCTGAAAAGCCGAGTTCCAGCGCGATCATCTGGGGCCAGGTCAAGCAGTTCGCCGAGTCTCTCGGACTGAGCGTGAGCGGCATGCAGCGCAATCGCTGGACAATCGCGGCCGTTGACTCTGAGGACGACGCGCCTAGCGCTGGCCCATCTGCGCAGGTCACAAGTCTTGCGGAGCGCCTACGGGCGGTGAGTGGTGACTAACGGCAAGGTCATGCTGGTCACGCTGGCCTGGGTCGAGTCACACGCAGTCATCCCTGATGGCTTCCGGCAGGGCGAACCGTTCGAGCTGTTGCCCTGGCAGCTACGGGTTGCCGCTGACTTCTACACGGTGCGTAACGATGCCGAGCTAGGTCAGAAGTCGACGGCGTTTGTCTACCGACGCGCCCAGGTCATCATGCCCCAGAAGAGCGGCAAGGGCCCGTTTGCGGCTGCCGTGGTGCTCGCTGAGGCTGCTGGCCCGACTGTGTTCGCTGGCTTCGCTGAGGGCGGCGAGAGGTACCGCTGTGTCGACTGGGGATGCCCCTGCGGCTGGTCTTACACGTACGCGGCCGGCGAACCCATGGGGATGCCGCAGCCCACACCGCTTATCCAGTTGCTTGCGACGTCCGAGGACCAGGTAGCGAACGTCTACCGGCCCCTCAAGGCCATGATCAAGCACGGCCCCTGTTCCGCTGTGATGAACGTGCGTGAGGGATTCGTCAAGGTCGGCGACGAGGGCCGAATTGACGTCGTGACGTCCTCCGCGCAATCGCGCCTGGGCAACCCGATCACGTTCGCCATTCAGGACGAGACAGGCACGTACAACGCGACCAACAAGATGATCAAGGTCGCTGAGACGATGCGCCGTGGTCTAGCTGGTATGTCCGGCCGCTCAATGGAGACTACGAACGCGTACGATCCCAGCGAGTACAGCACTGCCCAGCGCACGGCGGAAGGATCCGCTGAGGACGTCCTGCGCTTCTTCCCGCAGGCTCCGGCGACGCTGAGCTACCGCAACAAGGTTGAGCGCCGGAAAATCCATAAGGCCGTTTACGCTGGCTGCCCGCATATCGACCTAGACGCCATTGAGGCTGAGGTCGCTGAGCTACTCGAAACCGACCCCGGCCAGGCGGAACGCTTCTTTGGTAACCGAGTCGTCGCCGGTCACGGTGCCTGGATTGAGCACTCTGCATGGGTGTCGCGCGCTGATGCCAGCCGTGAGAAGCCGGCGCCCTCGCAGTACAAGCTGATGAAGGTACCGATCGTCCTGGGCTTCGATGGCTCCGACAGCGACGACTGGACTGGCATTCGCGCTGAGACGATGGATGGCTTCCAGTTCACCCCCACTTACGGCCCTTCAGACCTCCCAACAGTCTGGGATCCGGCTGAGTGGGGCGGACAGGTTCCGCGCCTAGAAGTTGACGCTGCGATGGACCAGCTATTCCGCACCTATGACGTCAAGCTGATGTATTGCGACCCGCCGTACTGGGAAACAGAGGTTGACCAGTGGGCAGAGCGCTACGGAGATCGGCGCGTCATTCGCTGGCACACTCGCCGACCAGTCCAGATGCATGCCGCTGCTGAGCGGTTGAAGACAGACATCATCAAGCGCGATAGCGGGTTCATCCATGACGGATGTCCGATCACTGAGCGCCACATTTTCAACGCACGAATGGCTGCGCGCCCCTCTGACCGGTATGTCCTGGCTAAGCCGGAACAGCGCCGGAAGATCGACATGGCCGTAGTCAGCGTGCTCACCCATGAGGCAGCCTGCGACGCAATCGCCGCTGGTTTGCTACGCAAAAAGCCGCTGTATATGTCCGCCTAGGAAGGGGCCTAATGGCTACACAGGCAGAGGCCCTAACCCTGGTTGGGCTGCTAGAAAACGAGCTGATGAATCGCCGGCCTGGCATTCAGCGGCACTCGGACTACTACAGGGGTAAGCAGGCACTAGCTTTCGCATCCGACCAGTTCCGCAAGTTCCACGGCGATCGCTACCGTGACTTCGCTGACAATTGGGTTCAGGTCGTCAGCGATTCGCCGGTTGAGCGCCTCACCGTGAACGGCATCCTTCCGGCCGGCGAGACGTCGGCTGATAAGGAATCCTGGCGCGTCTGGCAAATGAACGCCCTTGACGCTGACTCGCAACTCGGATTCCTGGGCGCAGTCAACAGTGCACGCAGTTTCGTACTGGTCTGGGGCAACCCGGATGACCCGGAAACCCCTGAGGTCACTTTCGAAGATGCGTCACAGTGCATCGTCGCGTACTGGCCTGGTTCACGGCGCCGGCGTCGCGCTGCACTCAAGCGCTGGGACGATGGCCAGAGCAGCTTCGCCACGCTGTATCTCGCTGACGAAGTCTGGAAGTTCCAGCGCCCCCTACTGGGCGTCAGTACCAAGAGTCCGCAGATGCAGTCTGTTGACGAGGAGCTGAACAAGTGGGATCTGCGCGAGACAGGCGCTGAGCCGAACCCTCAGCCGAATCCCATGGGCGTTGTCCCTATGGTGGAGTTGCCCAACCGCCCGACGCTGGATGGGGATCCGATCAGCGATATCAGCGGTGTGGTGGCGATGCAGGATGCGGTGAACCTGCTCTGGGCGCAACTTTTCACTGCCGCTGACTACGCATCGTTCCCTCAGCGGATCGTCCTGGGCGCCGAGGTGCCTGAGATTCCGATCCTGGACGAGAACGGCAAGATCGTCGGTTCGCGGCCGGTTGACATGGAGCGATTCGCGGTCGACCGGGTCATGTTCTTCACTGGTGACGATGTCAAGGTCACTGAGTGGACGGCTGCAAACCTTGAGGCGTATAGCAACATCATCGAGGTTGCGGTAGGCCACATCGCCGCCCAGACGCGCACCCCGCAGCATTACCTGATCGGAAAAATGGCCAACCTCAGCGGTGATGCGCTGCTCGCTGCTGAAACCGGGCTGGTCAAGAGGGTGGAAGAGAAGCAGATCTGGTTTGGCCAGGCGCTTCGCGAGATGTTCCGCCTGATTGCGCTGGCACAGGGTGACGAGGACAAGTCCAAGGCGATTGCCGGGGGGCGAGTTCTCTGGGCCGATGCCGAGTCACGAAGCCAGGCGCAACTAACTGACTCGCTGCTGAAGCTGAAGCAGATTGGGTTCCCGTTTGAGTTCCTGGCGCTGCGCTACGGGCTTACGCCGACTGAGGTCGTTGACCTGCTGGCCATGCGCGACAAGGAACTACAGGCCGATCCCATGGGCGCGTTCACAGCGCTTATGGCGCGGGATCCGGAGCAAGGGGGCGTCACCGATGGCAACCAGCCTACTGGCGCGCCGGCATCAGAGATCAAGGGAAGCGCTGGCTGACGCTACAGCACGCGCGGTCCTGAGTGAGTGGGCCAAGGTTCGCCCTGAGCATGTGGCCCGAGACTGGGCGCGTCTACTGCCTGCTGTGACCGCAATGGTTCAGCGAGGACAGTTGCACGCAGCTCGATCTACCCACACGTTCATGCGCGAACTACTGGGGCCGGAAGCTGTGCAAGGTGGGCAGATCGTCCCTGAGCAGTTTGCAGCTCAGACGCCGGATGGCAGGGACGCGCTGAAACTACTTGCGCAGGCCGGCCCCAGATCAATCAGCGCACAACGACGAGGATTCAGCGCACGCGCCGCAATGGCCCGTGGTGCTGCGTTCCTGGACATGGTTGTGCGCACTGTCGTCGCTGACACTGGGCGACAGGCAGACCAGGCGGCGATGGTCGCGAATCGGAAAGTCCTCGCGTATGTGCGTGTGGTCGAACTTCCGGCATGCTCACGCTGCATCATCCTCGCTGGCCGTGAATACAGCGTTTCGAGTGGCTTTCTTCGCCACCCGCGCTGTGACTGCACGATGGAACCAGTGACGAAGCGCAATCGACCCACTCCGGCCGATGCGCAGGACATCTTCGAGAACATGACCCCGGAGCAAAGGCGCAAGGTCTTTGGCGACGCCGGGGCAAAGGCTATCGACGATGGTGCCAACATCTACAGCGTAGTCAATGCGCGCAAGGCCATGGCTCAGGTTGAGATGTTCGGCGAGACAGTTCAGGTCACGTACGCCGGAACGGGTTCGAGGAAGCGTAAACGCCCTCCCCGTTTGATGCCTGAAGAGATCTACCGGCAAGCGGAGTCACGAGAGCAGGCTATCCGGCTGCTCTACAAGAACGGCTACCTCCGCTAGGGCACTCTGCCCGATTCACCTCCCACTTTCGTACCTGCGCGCAATGCGCTGCCACGACAACCCGCAACGGAGTTGACGCATGCCCGAAAACCCTACGCCGAACGAGCCTGCCAACGGCCCTGAGGCTACGCCGGCCACGCCACCCGCTGTAACTCCGCCTGCGGAGCCTGATCCCGCTGGCGCTGAGGCCCTGGGCGATCCGGGTAAGAGGGCACTTGACTCCATGAAGGCCAACTGGCACACGGAGCGGGATAAGCGCAAGGAACTTGAGGCACGTCTAGCGGCCCTTGAGTCCAGCGCTACGAAGACTTCCGACGCTGACCGCAAGCTGAACGCTCGCATTGTCCGCGCGGAGATCAAGGCGGCTGCCGCTGGCAAGCTGGCCGACCCTACCGACGCGCTTGCGCTGCTGGATCTCTCTGCGTTTGAGGTCAGCGACGACGGCGACGTAGACGCACAGAAGGTCTCTGCTGCGATCGAAGACCTACTGACCCGCAAGCCGCATCTTGCCGCAACGGCCAAGCCGCGCTTCCAGGGTTCTGGCGATGGTGGCGCAGCGCGCAAGACGTCTGGCCCTGACCAGCTCACACGCGCTGACCTCAAGGGCAAGTCGCCCGAGTTCATCGCCAAGGCCAAGGCCGACGGACGTCTGAATGACCTCCTCGGCATCAAGTAACCACACTAGGAGTGTAGAAACGCATGGCCGTTGACACGTTTATCCCTGAGGTCTGGTCAGCAGATCTCTTCGTCGCGCTGCGGAAGGCTCAGATCTTCGGCCAGGCCGGCGTCATCAACCGTGACTATGAGGGCGAGATTTCCTCGTTCGGTGACACGGTCCACATCGGTTCGCTGTCTGCGCCGACCATCAGCACCTACACGAAGAACAGCACTGCGATCGACCCGCAGACGCTCACCACGACCGATCAGACGCTGGTCATTGACCAGTCGAAGTACTTCGCGTTCGAGGTTGATGACGTCGACATGCGCCAGACTCGCGCGGGCGGTCAGCTCCTCACCAAGGCTGCGAGTGACGCCGCGTACGGACTCAGCGACACGGCTGATGTCTTCCTGGCCGGCCTGATGACCGCGAACGCTGGCAACGTGATCGCTGCGGGTGACGCTGCGACCGCTGACGCTGCGTACAAGATCGTCCTTGCGCTGAAGGTCAAGCTTGACAAGGCCAAGATCCCGACCGGTAACCGGTTCCTGATCGTCTCGCCTGAGTTCTACGCGCTGCTGCTTCAGGACTCGCGGTTCATCGACGCGTCCAAGTACGGCGATGGTGGCGCCACGATCAAGAACGGTGAGGTCGGCCGGATCCTTGGCTTCAACGTCATGACCTCGCTCAACAGCCCGACCGGTACCGCTGGCACGTCTCCTGAGGTGTCGAACTTCGTCATCGCCGGCCACGCCATGGCTACCACGTTCGCTGAGCAGATCAACAAGGTTGAGGCGTACCGGCCTCAGTCCAGCTTCAGCGACGCGATCAAGGGGCTGCACCTGTACGGCGCCAAGGTCGTTCGCCCTGAGGCTCTCGCGGTGATGGACGTCGATGTCACGACCGGCCTGCCTGCCTGAGGCTAGTCGCTGAGTAGGGAAGCACTTACCACTTTCGTAGGTGCTTCCCTGCTGTCCCGCTGATCACGAATTCAAGGAGACACCCCGTGGCCGTTGTGCCCGTCGAGATCGTCAACAACTCCGGTCAGACAGTCCGCATGTCGCTGGGCGAGGACTCTGACCTACTCGCGCACCTCCGTAAGCAGGTTCGCACTGAAGAGCTGGTGTCCGTCAAGGTACTCACTCCAGCCCGCAAGACTTCCGCCACCAAGTGAAGGCCGGTGACCCATGCCGCTTGACCCGCTGGCGACTATCGCCGATCTGACAGCGCGTGGTGTCACCGTTGAGCCGGCCGAGACAACCGCAGTCAACACCTACCTGAGCGTCGCCTCAGCGCATGTGCGGGCTGCGGCACGGTCGCCGATCAGTCAGACCACTGGCACCGTTGAACTTGAGGGCAGAGGTGGGCGCCTGCTGCTGCCAGGACAGCCCGTGACGGCCGTGTCAGCGGTTGCGGTAGACGGGGTGGCAGTCTCGGACTACAAGCTACGCAGCGGCGCTCTGACGCGCCCCTGTGGCTTCCCCGTGGGCTCCGAGGTTGACGTCACATACACGCATGGGCTGCCTGAGGTTCCAGCGGACATCGTCGATCTCGTCTGCCGCATGGCCGGCCAAGCGCTGGTCAAGTTCCGCGAGTCCCCTGAAACGGCCCTGGCCGATAAGCCCAAGATTCAGGAGCGCATCGGCGACTACTCCGTGACGTACGGCTACAGCGTGACGTACTCGGATATGGAACTGCCGAGGTATCTGCGTGATTCGCTCGCTGCTCGATTCGGTGGTGGCGCTGCCCTGGTGGTGAGCAGATGAGCCGTGTAGGACACCTACTGAACAGCTCTGCTGAGGTCTGGCGTCAGCTTCGCAGTGATGACGGCATGGGCGGTTGGAACCTCGATTGGGCGTCTGTCGGCGTAGCCCGTGCCCGCTTCAGCCAGCCATCCGCCGCAGAGCGTGTGATCGCAGCGCAGAATGGCGCGGACTTGTCCCATGTGGTCCACCTCGCTGATACCGCTGACGTACGGCGGGGCGATGAGCTGCGGCGCGGAACGAAGATCTTCGAAGTGATCGCTGTCTACGAACCGAGCATGCCAGGCACCTACCTGCGCGCTGACTGCAAGTTCCGACAGGCGGAGGTGTAGTTATGGCTGGCAGTGTGCGCGGACTGCGTACAGCAATCGCCCGGCTCCTCCAGCTCCCTCGCCGGGCTAACGAAGCCAGAACGGAAGCGCTGCGCGAGTGGGCTGCGGAACTGGAAAAGACAGCCAAGGAACTGGCGCCTAAGCGCTCTGGTGATCTTCAGCGCAGCATTGAGGCCAAGGTCAACAGCGGTTCGGGCAAGGCCTGGGTCCAGATCGCCCCTGGTAAGACGCGCGAGTACGCGTACTACGTGGAAAAGGGCACGTCCAAAATGCAGGATCAGCCGTTCATGGGCCCAGCGGCGCAGATCCACAGGCGATCCGGCGAGCGTGCTATGAGGCGTGCGGCGCCGCGACACTTCGGCAGGTGGTGAGCGATGGCTACTGGGCTACGCCCTCTTCAGACCGCACTGTTCGCCAAGCTGAATGCCGTTCCTGCTCTCGCTGGCCGGGTGTATGCCGTCCGGCCCCCTGAATCAGTTCCGCTGCCGTACGTGACTCTCGGTTCAATCTTCGAATTGCCGGATGACACGCACGATGCGCAGGGTCTTAACAGCATGGTCACGCTGCACATCTGGTCCAAGTCGACCAGTAACGGCGAGGTCTATGACCTATTCGCTGCGGTGGACGCTGCCCTAGACCGAGTTGCGCTCACGGTGACCGGCTTCAGTGAGGTGCAGATCAAGCACTCACAGCACCAGATGATCGAAGATCCGGATCCCAGCATCCGGCACATAAACGCGCAGTACCGAATTCACATGACCAAGGAGTAATCGTGAGCGGAGTTGACGCATTCGGCATTGCGCTGAAGCGAGGCGACGGGGCCCCAACTGAGGCGTTCGTCACTATCGGCAAGGTGACCGGAGTGAACGGCCCGGAGATTGAGCGCGAGACGTACGACGTCACTGCGCATGACTCTGTGGACGGCTGGCGCGAGTTCATCGGTGGCCTGAAGGACGCCGGCGAGGTGAGCATCAACCTGAACTATGACCCGCGCGTGCACGATGATCTGGTCGCTGATTTCGAGGACACCAAGCCACGCAACTACCGGATGGTTTTCCCGAACGGCATCGGTCAGTGGGACCTCAAGCTGATTCTGAGTGGGTTCAGCCAGGAAGCGCCGGTAGACGACAAGCTGTCTGCTGAACTCAAGTTCAAGGTGTCCGGGAAGCCTGTCATCGTGGAAGGGGTCTGACGCATGTCGTATCTATCCGCTGACGAGATCCTGAACGCCGATGACCTGCTTCGTGAGCCGGTAGACGTCCCTGAGTGGGGCGGCACCGTGCTGGTCCAGGGTATGAGCGGCACTGAGCGCGACAAGTTCGAGGCTGCGATGCTCAACAAGCAGATGAACGGCGTCGACAAGGATAAGGCCATGGACATGTACCGGGCGCGCCTTGCTGCTGCGTGCATCGTCGACGAGTCCGGCAAGCGCCTCTTCCAGGGTGACGCTGTTGTGAAGCGGCTTGGCCAGAAGTCTGCCCAGGCGCTCACCCGTGTGGTCGAGGTCGCCTCTCGCCTGTCTGGCCTCAGCGATGCCGATGTTGAGGAACTGACGGGAAACTGACTGACCGCCCGGAGCGACAGTTCTATTTCCGCCTTGCCGCGTTCCTGAAAGCGCCCTCAGTGGCAGCGATGCTGGCCAACATTTCTTCTCGTGAGCTGTCCGAATGGATGGCCTACGAGAAGATCACCGGCCCCCTCGACGAACGCCTACGCGGCGACATTTCAGCGGGGATCATCGCTGCCACTGTGTCTAACTCCGCTGGCGGTAAGCGCAAGGCGAAAGTTTCAGACTTCCTGCCCACATGGTTCCGGCGCCGTAAGACGGCTGAGGAGATCTGGCAGGACGTCATCAAGGCCAATACAGCTCTGGGCGGACACTACCGACGCACATACGAAAGTTCGTAGGTGCTTCCCGACAGAAGGGGGTGCGCGTGGCCACGCTGGCATCACTCACGGTACAGCTTGGCATCGACACCGACCGCATAGCCGCAGGGGCCAGGCGTGCCGCAGCGTCGCTCACCTCGATCGGCCGTACCGCTGACAGCGTGATCACGGACACCAATGGGCGTCTGCGTGATGCCCAGGGTCGGTTTGTCAGCATGGGTAACAGCGCTAGGCAGGCCGGCGACAACGCTGCATCTGGCTGGCGTCGCGCCCTTGGGGTGATCGGCAGGATAGGCAGCGAGGTAGGGACGCGCGTCTCTGGCGCCTTCCGTACGGCTGGTCAAGTCGGCGGTACTGCGCTGGGCGGGCTGACGACAGCCTTCAAGGTCATGAGCATTGGCGCTGTCGGTGCCGCTGGCGTGATGGCTGCCGTGCCCCTTGCTATCGCGGGTTTGGGTGTCATGGCTGCGGCACAGAGTGAGCAGGTAAAGACTGCTTTCTCTGGACTGAAGGATCACGTCACCAAGCAGATGCAGACCCTAGCTCAGCCACTGGTTAAGCCACTGGCCGACGCTGCCAAGCAAATGCAGGGTGTGTTCGACGATATCGCGCCGCAGCTTGGTCAGATGTTTGAAGCTGCTGCCCCGATGATCAAGCCGCTGGTAGCGGGAGTCGGCGACCTAGTCAAGGGGCTCGTTTCTGGCCTGGTCCCGATCATGGAAAAGGCACAGCCCCTAGTTGAGTCCCTGGGTGGCCTATTCGGCACACTGGGGGAAGCCCTAGGCGGATTCCTCTCGGGCCTTTCCAGCGGGATAGGTGCAGCGGCCGGTATATTCGACGGATTTGGTGCCGTACTTGGTGCTCTGCTGCCAACGCTGGGCCAGCTCATGGGGCAAATGCTGCAAGTGGCCGGTCCGATTCTCGGCAGACTGCTTTCCGCGCTGGGTCCGATCATTGAGCAGCTCGGTATTGCGCTGATGCCGATCATTACGGCCCTCGGCCCTGTGCTAAATGCGCTGGTTGATGCCTTTTTGGCGCTAGTGACTGCCGTTATGCCGCTGCTTCCGCCGATTAGTCAACTAGTCGTTGCACTACTGCCAGCGTTTATGCCGATTCTGACTGCGCTGGTGCCCCTGTTTGGTGCACTCGGTCAGGTCGTCCAGGCTCTCGTGCCGATTCTGACGCCGATCATCACGCTTGTGGCGCAGCTAGCCACGATCCTGTCCAACTATCTGGCTGAATTCATCACGACTGTGGTCATGCCGGCCATTCAGGCGGTTGCTGCACTGCTGCGGGGTGACTTTTCCGGGGCGCTGGAGCTAGCTAAGACAGCGTTGAAGAACGCTGCGGAGTTCCTCAAGCGCATCTTTACCGAGTTGCCAGGCAAGCTATGGGCTGCGATCAAGCCGCTGGCCGCGAAGCTAGGTGCCGTTGCGCTGGAAGCAGGCGTAAAGCTGGTCACGGCCCTCAAGAACAAGGGTGACGAGGCTGTCAAGTGGGTCAAGTCCCTACCCGGCAAGGCAAAGTCTGCGCTGGGCGACCTGGGCGGGATCCTACTCAGCGCTGGAAAGTCACTGATCCAGGGTCTCATCAATGGAATCGTCAGCAAGATCGGTGCTGTCAAGTCCACCCTGGGCGACCTTACCGGCAAGCTGACTAGCTGGAAGGGGCCGGCGCCGCTAGACCGCAAGATTCTGACGCCCAACGGCCGAATGGTCATCGGCGGATTCTTGCGAGGCATCGAGGACCAAATCCCGCAGGTTCGCAAGAGGCTGCAAGGCCTGACCGGTGACCTACCCGGAATGGCCATGGACGTCAGCCCAAAGGGCGTAGTCAACGCAGCGATGCGCAATTCGCAGACTGTCACGTTCGACGTTACCGGCGCTGACGAGGACATGAAGCGGCTCATCCGGCGAATCGTCAAGAACGATGGCCGGGGCGATGTACAGACGGCATTCGGCCGATAAGAGAAAGGGTCAGCCGTGAGTTTTCCGCTGGATATCCGTACTGAACTGAACCTAGGCGGCACCTGGACGGATGTAAGTCCGGACGTGTATGTGCGCGACCTCAAGCAGATCAGCCGGGGCCTGCGGGATATGGGCACTACGGCTGACCCTTCCTCGCTGTCACTGACCCTGAACAACAAGGGTGGCAAGTACTCGCGGCGCAATGCCATGAGTCCGCTGTACGGGAAGCTGAAGCAGAACACACAGCTTCGGCTTTCCATTCCGGGCACGGGTGACAGCTACCTCCAGCTCGACGGCTCACCGGACGGCTATGCGTACACCGCTGATAAGGCGGCGCTGGACACGACTGGTGACATCGACGTCCGAATAGAGCTGGAAGGCAATTGGTACGGCCCCGAAAACCAACTGCTCATTGGCAAGTGGGACAACGCGAACAGTCAGCAGTCGTGGGCGTTCCAGATGGCCCCCGAGAACGGCGTACCGATCCTGTACTTCCGGTACTCGCAGGATGGCCAGACTGCCAGTTCGTATTACTTCGCGTGGCCAACGCCGGAACTGCCTGCCCGCGCGGCCCTGCGTGCAACCCTTGATATTGACAATGGCAAGGGCGGCGCCACGGTCACGTACTACTGGGCTAGCTCGCTGGCCGGCCCCTGGAACCTGATCGGCCGGCCGCTGGAAGTAGCCGGCGCCCCAAGCACGATGTTTGCCAGCAACGCGCCGCTGCAAATTGGCCTCACTGACCGGCGAGTAGAGTTCCCTGGCGCCCGGCAGCGCTTCCCCCTGATCGGCCGCGTGTATCGCGCTGAGGTCCGCAACGGGATCGGCGGCGCTGTCGTAGCCTCGCCAGACTTCCGTGCGCTGGCTGACAAGTCGACCGGCGTAACCGACGCGCAGGGCAACGTTTGGCTGCTGTCCGGCAACGCTGAGATTCGTGACCGCGAGGACCGGTTTGTCGGCGAAGTGTCTACGTGGCCCCTCAAGTGGTCGACTGATGACAGCGACGTATGGACTCCCATTCAGGTCAACGGCCCGATGCGGCGCCTGGGTCAGGGTGCCAAGGCACTTGACTCTTCCCTTCGTCGGCGAATCCCTTCCGGTAATCCGGTCGCGTATTGGCCGTTGGAAGAATCCCAGGATGCGACTCGGGCCTATTCGCCGATCTCCGGCGTATTCCCAGCGAGCATGACCGGCGTCGAATGGGCTGCGATTGACACCCTGCCATCGAGTGCACCTCTGCCGAAGCTAGAAGCGTCCGCCGCGTTTGTCGGTCCGGTGCCTGCGGCGCGTCCAGGCGCATGGCAAGTCGAGTTCGTCTACAACGCGGACAACATCGCACCCGCTGAGCTGTCGAACGTCATCAGCTTTACCTCAGCGGATGGCTACATTCGGCGCTGGGATATCACGGCCCGATCCGGCCTGGTCGCGATCGCCGGCTATGACGCTGGCAACGTGCGCCAGATCTTCAAGGGTATGATCGCTGGCGCTGACATCTTCGCCAGCAAGTGGACCCGACTGCGCTTCTGGGCCCAGGACGATGCAGACGGTAGCGGCTTCACCTACCGCATCAACTTCCAGGACGTAGGCGGCGATGCTGGCGGGCTAACGGGCACCTGGGCTACCGGCTCCTGCGGAAGCATCAGCAGCGTGATCGGCGACTGGGGGCCGGCTACCGCTGGTTGGGGCGTCGGGCACATCTTCGTACTCGACACGGCCAACACGGGTCTGATCGATGGTTCCGACGATGCGTACCTGGGGGAGACAACCCTTCAGCGCATGCTTCGCCTGGCCACCGAAGAGGGGTTGCCCTTCAGCCGCACGCCAGGCCCGTTGACCCCTGAGGCTGTGGGGTATCAGCGGCCGGACACCCTGCTGAACCTCTTCGAGGCTGCTGCGGCGGCTGACGGGGGGCTACTCAGCGAGGACATGCGGCGCGTGGCCCTGCATTACCGGGATCGCTCCAGTATGTACACGCAGGAACCGCGACTCACGCTGTCGTACACAGCGCCAGGGCTCGGCCCAGATCTAGAACCAGTCGACGACGACACAGACGTAACCAACGACGTCACTGTGACGCGTGATGGTGGCAGCTCTGGTCGTGCGGTCCTGACATCCGGCCCGCTGAGTGTTCAGGCGCCACCTGCTGGCATCGGCAAGTATGACGCAGCATTCACGCTGAGCCTTGGCGATGATGATCAGGCATCACCGATTGCCTACTGGAAGCTGTTCCATGGCACTTGGGACGCCGCTCGATTCCCCACGGTCACGCTGATACTGCACAAGCCTGGCGCTGAGTCGCTGATTCCTGGCGTCCTGGCGCTGCGTGAGGGCGACTTGATCCGGTTGACCAACCTGCCCGAATGGCTTTCGCATGAGGACGTCGACCTGATCGTAGTGGGCTGGTCGGAATCGCTCGACCTCTACCGCTGGGAGCTGACGCTCAACTGCGTACCTGCCGGTCCCTGGAATACAGCGGTAACGGACCATGCCACCTACGGCAAGGCCGACACTGACGGATCCGTTCTTGAGCAGAGCGTTACCACCTCGGCAACCGCGCTGATGGTCCGTACGCTGGCCGGCCCTCAGTGGACCGACGAAGCTCAAGATCTGCCGTTCTCCATCCGCGTATCGGGCGAGACAATGCAGGTTACGGCAGTAGGTCCGACTGGGGTGGACGCATTCCAGCGCACCGTGTCTAACGGGTGGGGGACTGCCGATTCAGGCCAAGTGTGGAAGAACACAGGCGGCGCCGCCTCAGATCGGTCCGTCAGCACAGGCGCGGGAATCATCACTATTCCCTCTAGCATCAGCTCAGTTCGCGCGCAGACGCTACCGCTGGTGCTCGGCGATGCAGAGGTTCGGTTCCGCATCAGCGCGAATCAGGTTTCAACTGGCGCGTCTATGGTGCCTGGCGCGGTATTCCGCTGGGCGAGCACTACTGACTGCTACCGGGCACGGGTCCACTTCGGCACGGGCGGGTCAATGTTCGTCTCGATCACGCGCGGATCCACCACGCTGGGAAGTCAGCCAGCGCTGCCGTTCAGCTATACGGCCGGAGCTGTGTTCGAGGTGCGCGCCCAGGCGATCGGCCACACAGTCCGAATCAAGGTGTGGCAGGTCGGCCAGAGTGAGCCTGAGGCGTGGAACCACACGGCCACGGTGACCAGCTCTCCGATTGCGACCGGCGAAGTTGGCCTATCTGCAAGCGGCTTCACAGGCAATACGAACACCGCTCCCGCATTCCGTTTCGACGATTTCCTGATCACTGACACGCAGCTATTCACGGTCACCCGATCGCTGAACGGTGTCGTCAAGTCGCATTCCGCTGGCGAGGCGGTGAACATCGCCAACCCTGCATTCACTTCGCTCTAAGGAGATACCGCCTTGTCTACTCCCGTTCAGATGTGGCGCCCAGGAATGGACATCACAGGCGGCCGGCTCCAGTACATGCTAGAGCGCCTCAACACGTCGTCCACTGTGAACGTTGAGACTTTCGGTGCAGTGGGCGACGGCACTACCGATGACACGGTGGCCATTCAGGCGGCGCTTGACTACGCGCAGGAATCCGGGGGCGGACTCGTCCAGTTCACCCCTGGAAAGACCTACGCGGTAAGCACCTTCCTGGTCGTCTACGACTACACCACGATCTATGCCTACGGCGCCACGATCAAGGCGATAGGTAACAGCGGGCTACTCCGCAATTTCCGATCTGACGAGACGTTCAACGCGTACGACGGACACGGAAACATCACCGTTCTAGGCGGCTACTGGGACGGCAACGCGTTCAACGGCACCACTGGCAGCGTTACCGCTGAGACTGACGTCATGAATTTCGTTCACGGCCATGACATCACGATTCGCGACGCCACGATCCTGAATACGTCGACTGCTCACGCGCTGGAATTCAACTCGTCGGAGAACTGCCAGGCGCTCAACTGTGCGTTCCTCGGATTCGCCGATAACTCTGGGGACAACTCGCGCCAATTCAGCGAGGCCATCCAGATTGACATCTCTGCCAGCGGCAGCAGCAGCATCGGCGCGTTCGACAGTACCCCCAGCAAGAACATCCTGGTGGATGGCTGCTATTTCGGCCCGTCGAAGCGCTGTGGAAAGTTCGGGCGGGCTGTCGGATCTCACACCTTGGCGTCTGGCAAGTACTACTACGGAATCCAGATCGTCAACAACCGGATCGAAGGCACGCTACAGCAGGGCATCTACGGCTACGGCTGGCGGCGCGTGACCATCGCGAACAACGTCATCAACAGCACTGGGTACAGCGGAATTCATCTCGCCGTGCCGAACCCTTCCAGCGCTGGCTACTCGGCCACGGGCCGGAACATATCCATCACTGGCAACACGATTGAGCGGCCGGCCACTGACTCAGGCATTCGCGTGCTGGGCTACAGCGGTGCGACAGCCGATCAAGTGGTGATCTCGGGTAACTCGATCCTGGGTAACGCGTCCGACACTGCGAACGGGATCCATGTCGAGTACTGCTCTCGCCCAGTGGTTACCGCGAACACGGTCAGCTCCATGGGATCCACGGGCATCTACAACCTGAATTCCGACGGCGGCACGATCACCGGTAACGCAGTTCGCAGCAGCGCCAGTAACGGGATCAACATCACCAACTCGACCGGCACGACCATCAGCGGCAACAACGTCGATGGGACCACAACGAACCACTGCATTTTCGTCGGCACGTCGAATGACTTCCTTGTCACCGGCAACCGAACAAATAACGCTGCGGCTGTCGGCATTCGACTTGGGGCCGGCGCCACCGACGGAATGGTGACGAATAACCGCATCGTCAAGGGCACGTCCACGAACGGCATTACTGGCGACTCGTCAGCGACGGGTGGCACGGTGGCGAACAACGACCTCACCGGTAATGGCTGGTCTGCATCCACGGCACTCGCTGTCAGCGGCAGTACGTCCTACAGCTTCAGCGGCGGCACGACCTCGCCGGGCGACAACCTGATCAGCTAGCACCTACGACTTTCGTACGTGATCCGGGTAACCAACTCGCTATCTAACGGGTGTGGTCTACCCGGATCACGTCCCCATTTGAGAGGACCCTATGGGCACCATCTGGATTCCTGGCGCTGAGCGTCTCGGTGATGGCAGTATCGGCGGCGCCATGGACAGCCCGAGCAAGCCTGGTCGTGCGACGTGGCATTCCACTGAGTCCGGCGCTGGCAACGCTTCGTTCAACGCTGTCGCTGCCTACCTGATCAGGATCGGCGCTGAACCGCACGTCCTGTACGACCCGACCACTGATCGCCTGGGCCAGTTCGGACCGCTGAACCAGAGCGCGCGAGCCCTGCGTAACGATGGGGCGACCCGGACCAACCGCACCGGCAAGGTCAACATTCAGATTGAGGTGTTGGCCCGCGCTGCGACGCCGTTCACTGCCTACTGGAAGCCTGGCAAGAACTTCCGCGCGCTGATGGCTGCTATCCGATCCTGGGGCGTGCCTGACAGGTTCCCCATGGGTGCTCTGGCTGGCCGGTACGCGGATCCCGCTGCAAAGCGCACGCGAAGTGTCTGGCTTGACCAGGGTGGCCACTATGGGCACTGCAACGTTCCCGGCAATGACCACTGGGACCCCGGCAAGATCAGCGTGAGCGCCCTCTTTGCTGCTGCGCCTGTCGGTGCTCCGAAGCCTGCGCCGGCGAAGCCTCAGCCTGTGGCGCTGGCCCCGTTCCCCGGCACTGCCTGGTTCAAGTACGAGCCGCGCAGCCCGCTGATCACGGCCATGGGACGCCGGCTGGTCGCCGAGGGTTACCGGGGTTACAAGCAGGGTCCCGGCCCGAAGTGGACTGAGGCTGACCGCGCAGCGTACGCCTGGTGGCAGCGCAAGCTTGGCTACAGCGGATCCGACGCTGACGGCTGGCCCGGTGCCTCGTCCTGGGCGAAGCTGCGAGTGCCGAAGAGCTAATGCCACCGGAAGAGTCGGGCGCATGGATCCCGGCATCAGAGTTGTTCGCTGAGCTACGGCGCTTGTCCGAGGTGACTACTCGTCTGGATGAGCGCCTGGCCAACGACAAGACACATGAGGAAGTGACGGAGCTAGACCAGCGAGTAACAGCCCTGGAACAGCGTGTATGGCGCGCATCTGGGGTCGCTGCGGTGCTGGGCGGCCTCGTCACTCTGGCCGTTCCGATTCTGACGAAGTGAGGTTTCTGTATGGGTGAGCACTCTGCACCTGAGAACAAGTGGGCTGCGGCCCTTGGCTGGGCGCTTCGTAACCGGCGCAAGATTGCTGCGGCGCTGGTCGTGGCGCTTCCGCTACTGGCGCGTCTGGTTCCAGGCTTCCCTGATGACGTCCTGCTCGATGCGCTGAAGGCCTACCTGGGCGCCTGAGCAAGTACGAACTTTCGTAGGTGGCTTGCGCGCTGAGGTGCAGTCGTGCTTAACTGAGGACACGACAGCGAGAGGGGCGGAAAATGAGCAGCAAGCTTCACCACAGCGCCGGCCACAAGAACTTTCAGATTGCCATCGGCGACACTGTCCACAAGGTGACCATCCGCCGACTGCCCCTCCGCCCGATGGACAACGACAGCCGCTACCGTGTTCGCCTGACCACGGCCACTCTGGACGGCCGGATCATCACCGATTCCCACCGGGACATGGACATCAGCAAGGCTTACCGCGTGTTCGAGCAGAACAAGGCCCGACTTGCTGACATGGTCGCCTGACTCGCCCCGCGAACGCCCCTGGTTGTTGCGCTGAACGCGTAGCGGCCGGGGGCTTTTTGCTGTGCGCAGCGCGCTGGTAACCGACTCGCTAACACCCTGGCAACCAACAGGGAGGCGACGCCGTGTACAACATTGGTCTGATTGGCAAGGCACGCAGCGGCAAGGACAGTGCTGCCGCACATCTGGTTCGCAAGTTCGCCTATACGCGGCTGGCATTCGCTGATCCGCTGAAGGAATACGCGCTGAACGTCAACCCGTGGATCAAGTATGACTGCCCAGGGTTCTTCTACGGCGAGACCATCCGACTCGCTGACCTGATCGAACATGTCGGCTGGGAGCGCGCCAAGGATGAGTACCCCGAGGTGCGCCGGCTGTTGCAGTCCATCGGGCAAGCCCAGCGCGAGGCGGATGCCGACTACTGGGTCAACGTCATGCGGCGCAGCCTGAACAGCGCTGAGCGCTGGAACATGCCGGTGGTCGTCAGCGACGTGCGGTACCTGAATGAAGCCGAAATGCTCCGCGCGCGAGGCTTCCGGCTGGTCCGGATTTCACGTCCGTCCATGGTCATTCCGCTGACTGGCACTGGGAAGATCTCCGCGCGGTACCTGACTGAGCCGGCTGCGAAGCATGACAGCGAAACCGAGCTGGATGACTTCGCCGCCGATCTTGACATCATCAACGGTGGCAGTCTTGAGGCGCTGTACGCGCTGATTGAGGCCGCTGTGTAACACCTGAACCCCTGGCGCTTCGGCGCTGGGGGTTTTCTGCGTTTTCGGCCAGCGAGGTACGAAAGTCGTAGGTGAGTCGGCTGGACATGCGCTGTCGCGCGCTGTAGGTTACTGCCAACGACAGCGACAAGGGGCGGGGACATGGGGAACGTAGTCAGCATCCTGGGCGGCAAGGTTCACCTGGGCGACAGCGACAGCCCCCGCCCGTTCCCGCTGTGCAACTCTGGCAGCCGCAACACTGCCACCAGGTACCGAAACACAGACGCTGAGGTCGACTGCAAGGAGTGCAGCGGGGTACTGAAGCGTCGAAATGAGCGGATTGCCCGAGAGGCTGCCGCAGAGGGAGAGAGCGAAGCCATGGCGGACACCAAGACCGAGACGAACTACGCGGCGATCGCCGAGCAGATCGAGGCCAACATTGAGCGTGCCGCTTCGCTGATCGAGGCCGAGAACATCGACGGGCTGAAGGAGCTGGAGAAGGAGACTGAGGCGCTCATCAGTTCCATGCCTGCGCGCGGCCGGCTGGAGATCGAGGGACGCGGATCGGAAACGTTCACGCAGCTTAAGAAGAACTACCGGCAGATGTGGCGCGAGGCTGCCCAGGCCAAGCCCAAGCCCGAGACCAAGGCGGCACCTGCGCCCAAGGCTGAGGTCGCCACGCTGGACTACACGTCCGTCGCTGGCGTGGTTGAGCTGGTCGACATGGGCGCTGAGCGGATGGCTGAAGGCGTTCGCCTGCACCGTAAGACGTCTGAGGTGGCAAAGGAAATCGCCGCGATCGGACTGGACATCTGGCGCCGCATCCCGGACAAGGACGGCAATCCGGACATCAAGATGACCGCGCAGGCAAGCCGCGATGCCATGAGCAAGCTTTACAGCAAGGCCGGCGAAGGCTTCGAGCGCACCTACGAGAACGAAAAGGCGCTGACTGCGCTTCAGCGGTCGGTGCAGTACTACCGGACTGACATCCGGGCTAAGTACCTGCGGGACCTGGACAACGACACCCCTGAGGCCGAGGAAGAGCGGAAGCGCTTCGCCAAGCTGCTGGAGGGCAAGCCGAAGGACGTTCCAGTGTCCGAGTTCCTCGCCGCGCACTACAACACTTCGCTGAAGGGCAAGGCGGAGATTGAGGCGGAAAAGTGGCGTAAGCAGCGGGCCATTGAGTCGGGTGAGGCCAAGCCTGAGGATGAGCCGGCCGCCTCGCCGGATGAGAAGGTTGCCAGCGCTGTGCAGTCGTTCATGCGGGACGCGAAGCGGGTCATGCCGGAAGACTTCGCGAACGCCAGCGAGGAAGCGAAGGCCAAGGCGCGTGAGGAGTTGCTGAAGGTCGCCGACGCCGTTAAGGCTATGATCGCTGCCACGCTGTAACTGACGGAGCATCAGGGAGGGAGGGAACATGGATGAGACCCAGGCAGCGGAGTGGCTGAAGGTCTGGCGTCAGGCGCAGAAGCCCGGCACGGTGGTTGACTGGCTGTCGTGGCTTGCTGAGAACGGGTACCGAGTCACCCAGGGGCCAGCGAGTGAGCCTCTGCCCGCAGACACCGTGTGGGAACTGGCCAGCGAGCCCAGCCGCAATGATCTGGCCCGCACGTTCGGACTCGACCCGGATAGTCCGCTGCTGGCTCCGCAGGACGAGGGTATCGACCATGCCCACCTGGCGAAGATCATGCGGAACGCTGAGCGAAACCCTGAGGTGCGCAGGCTGCTGATGGAAGAGCCACCGCCCGAGACCTGCCATGTCTGCGGCGAGGAAAAGCCGCGCGGTGATCTGCGGGTCATCAACTATGACGCTGGGCAGTTCGAGTGCAAGAGCCACAACAACCGGAAGGACTGACATGGTCTGGTGGGCATGGCTCTGTACGGGCTTCACGCTGGGAGCCTGTTTCAGTTCGCTGACTTGGATCGCCGTTTCCCGCCGTAGGCGCCCCTGAGCGCCCCTCTGACAGACTCTGAGCCCCATCTGGTCCCCGTGGCCGGGTGGGGCTCTTTCATGCCCTCAGGCAGCCGTACAGGGCCTCGCCACCAGGCAGTGACGATCAGCGCAAGGGCCAAGCGCCAGCGCACTACCTCTGACCTGCTCTTAGTGATGAAGTGACGAAATGACACACATCTCAGAAATACATAGGGATCTCTTAGGGAAAACCGGAGCGCCCCTCACATCATCACTTCGTCACCGGTAACCGACTCGCTACCTCTCCAGCACACAAGCTGAGAGGGGCCCCGAGTGGCCATCATCAAATCTGAGACCAAGGGCGAGAACCGCCACTACTGGCGCGAGGATCAGCCGGACGTCCGCCACCCCAGCGTGACCAAGATCGTCGACATGCTGCCTAAGGCCTTCCTGCCTCGCTGGAACGCCAACATGGCTGCCGATCTTGCGCTGGACTCCATTGACTACCTACAGCGCATGGCAGATCGGGACAGGGCCGGCGCTAAGCGCTACATCGCAGGCGCAGCCAAGCGGTACACCAAGCAGCGGAGCGACATCGGCACTGCGGCGCACAAGCTGTTCGAGCGCATGGCGCGTGGACTGCCGGTCGGTCGGGTGCACCCTGACATGGTCCCGTACCAGCGCCACTTCGCCGAATTTCTGGACGTTGTCCAGCCCGAGCTTGTGCGCGCTGAAGATGTCGCATGGTCGGATTCGCTGCGATACGCCGGCTCTTTCGATGGCTGGCTGAAGCTGCGCGTGAGCGGGGCGGACGACAAGTGGGAGCTGGACTTCGAAGGTGGGCGAGGCGTTCACGTCATCGCTGACTGGAAGACCTCTAAGAGCGTCTGGCCCAGCGTGGCAATCCAGATGAGCGCCTACGCGAACGCCGATCTGATCATCGATGCTGAGGGTGTGGAATCACCCATGCCTGAGTTTGACGGCGCCGTGGTCCTGCACATCACGCCTGAGGGCTGGACTCTGTACCCCGTATACGCGGACGAACTGCGCGCTGCGTTCGAGGTGTTCAAGCACCTGCGGAACGTCTACGACTGGGAAACGGCCGGCGCTAAGCGCGCTCTGGGTAAGCCGCTGGCGCGCTCCGGCGAGTTCATCACTGGCACTGAGCGAAGGGGCTAGGGGCTATGCAGCGCGTCCGTGTGTACCTGAAGAGCGGGGCGACCTTCGACATTGAGGCGGACCGCATCGACGTCAAGCTGAACAGCGCAGGGGAACTGACGACTATTCACAGCACGAATCCCCGCACTGCCGCTGAGTGGATCCGTGGCGAGTCCATTGACGCCGTTGTACGCATTTCGGAGGTGTAGCCCATGGCGCGCAATCACGCTGAGGCCGACCGGTACTACCGCGCTGTGGTGACCCGGACGTTCGATCACGGCAAGGTCGTCCAGTACGTATACGGTCCGTACACC
Organism: Streptomyces sp. NPDC006235; assembly: GCF_040613735.1. Lineage (NCBI taxonomy): Bacteria > Bacillati > Actinomycetota > Actinomycetes > Kitasatosporales > Streptomycetaceae > Streptomyces > Streptomyces sp. NPDC006235. The sequence goes on along the minus strand of NZ_JBEXSR010000008.1, from coordinate 69,132 downwards.
TCGCTGGCACCTGCCAAGGGGCGGATCACAGCGCACGAGAGCCTTGCCAAGCAGTCGCGAAGCCCGTACCGCAACCCTGAGCACGCCTTCAGCGCCGTAGGCCACATCGAGTCCGCTGAAGTCATCTGGATGCGCGAAAGCGCGGGGGAGTAGCTCATGCGCGCGTACTACAACGAGCGGAAGCACAGCCCGTATCACGTGCGCCTGGGCGCTGACGAAGTGGTCGACCTGATCAACGAGGCTGCCGACGCAGTTAACACCGCCTATTCGCTGGGTGTCGACCTGCCTGCGCTGGCCAAGCTGCACACCGCCCTGAATGCGGCCCTGAGCCGTTCGACGAGAGAGGCGTAGCCGTGACCGGACCCAACTGCCTGTGCAACCCCCAGCGAAGCGGCCTGTGTACGAGCTGCGGGGGCTGAGGTAACCGACTCGCTAGCCACAAGGCACAAGGAGGAGCGGGGCGGCCGGATTCACCAGCAGATGCGCACAGCGCACGTGGACATGGCGAAGCCCCTGCCCCGTTCCTCTGGCCACGATGACTCAGCGCGCTACAGCGCAGAATGGCGGATGCCTGATGGCTCTGAAGATCTTCGAGACCGACCCTGACGCTAAGCCGGCGCCCAAGGTCGACAAGCCGGAGTACGAGCGGGCTGCCTTCCAGTTCCGCACCGGCATGCAGATTCCGGACCCGAAGAACCCGAAGAAGATGAAGGGGACCAGCCTCCGCAAGTGGCGCGTGGTCGCTGACACCGAGGACATCGCCAAGGGCATAGCCGAGCTGTTCGGGGGTACGCCCGAGGAGTACGACCACACCAAGATGCAGCCCTGGCACGTCCTCACGGACACCAGCGCCATTGAGGTCGTGATCGACGGCTCCAGCGCCATTGAGGACAAGCTGGTGCAGTGGGGTGGCCCCGGTGGCCCCATCCACGAGTGCGACGGTATGTACTCGCTGCTGCCTGAGGACAAGGGTGAGCCGTGCGGCTGCCCTGAGACCATGCGAGAGCGCAAGGACCGTGCCGCCAAGGGGCGCGGACCGAAGCCTGCGATCAACGTTGATTTCACGCTGCCTGGCCTGGGCGAGGATCTGGGCAAGGGCAAGCTGATCGCCACTGCTTGGACGCTGGCCGGCGTCATCCACGAAGTCAAGGATGCGCTTGACGCTGTCGATGGTCCGGCGCTGTGCCGTCTGGAGATCGTTCACGTCGAGTACACCAGCGAGAAGCACGGCCTGGTCTCGTACGAGTACCCGGAGATCACGGTTCTGGGCTCGTACAGCGACGCGATCGCCGAAGAGCGCTAGGGGCGATTACACATGCCGCTGGACCCCACTCAGCGGGCTGTTGCGGCGAGGATCCTGGGGCGCGAGTCAGTGGAATTGCTGGCCCGCCCCCTGTGGGAATTCCACCCGTATCACCGGCCGCTGGTCCTGACCGCGCGCAAGCGCCGCAACATTCTTCAGCATGACCCGGAGCCGATCGGCGATCCGGAATACGCCTAGCGAAAGGGCAATGTGTTCATGGCCGTTTACGAGGTTTCCCGCACTGACTCTGCTGGCCCCGGCGAGTTCGTCTCTGCCACCGTGATCGCCAGCGGTACGGCGCAGGCCCGAGAGGCTGTCGCCCACATGACTGGAGTCGTCGCCAAGGGCGTGAAGCGCAACGTGAAGGCTGAGCGGGTCGAGACGACCGGTGTCAGTACGACTGTGCTCGCTGCTTACTTCGATGAGTCGCCGAAGCTGTTCGATGCGCTTGAGGCGCCTTTCCACGTCGACGGAGTCTGACAGCTTCACCTTGCCCCGAGTGGTGCCCCTGTGGCACTGCCCGGGGCTTGAGGCAGTAGGAAGTGCTGCGCACGTCGAGCAGAGGAGAGGGCATGAGCCACTACGCCGAGGGCGACAAGGTCAGCTACAAGGGAATGGAGATGCCGGCCACGGTCATCAGCGGGCCGTATCCGACGCATGGCGCTGCCCGCTGGCTGATCTGCAAGGCTGACAACACGGTGACGCTGGCACGGGAATCCGAGCTGGCGCCGATTCGTGATCAACGTGAGAGGGTCGCTGCGGCTGCGTACAGGGCGGCGACTGACCAGACCTGGCCTCCGGCGCTGTGGGGTACCCGGAGCAAGTACCTGCGCGTTGCTGACGCCGCGATCGCTGAGCTGGAGAAGCCTACAGCGAAGCGTCCACTGAGGGCAGGCGACCGAATCCGCATCCTGCGCGCTGGCCTGGAGTTCGCTGAGGTCAAGCACGGGGAGGTTCTGTCCGTCCTCGATGTGGTCGGCGACAGCCTCCACGCCAAGACGAACAAGCTGGAGCGCGGGTATTACATCTTCAGCCTCGCTGGTGAGGGTGCCGGTTGGGAGCGCGTGTAGCCCATGGGTAAGCGCGGAGTAGTCACAGACTACGCAGGGAACGAGCTGTACCCCGGCGACCTGATCGCCTATTCAGCGCGCAACGGCAACCGGGTGCGCATGGCTGACGCCGTGATCCTGCCGGACGGAGTATCTACGCGCCTGGTGTCCGTTCCGGATGTGGGCAAGGTTTTGGTGCCTGTGGTGCACGTCCAGCCGACCGGAGTTGAGTCGGGATTCGCCAAGCGTCGCACGGGGGCAAGCCAGTGGATCACCGCTGAGCATGTCCGCCTGGTCAAGGCTGGGTTCGTCGACAGCGAGTAGGGCCACATCGAGAGGGGTCAGTGAGTGCTACGGCGCCGCTGGCCCCTTTTGTGCGTTCGCACGCTGAGCACATACGACTTTCGTAGGAGGTGCCGCGCTGTGCGCGTGAGTCTGTACATCGGCCCTGATGCTGCGCCCTCACTGGGGGACGTCCGGCAGGCAGGGCCATGGCTAACCGTCTGGCTGAAGCCTGGCGCTACTGATCGGCGCGACTGGGGGCGGTACGCCGACGCAATCGCTGCGGCTGTTGCCCGTGGCGCTGATGTGAGGTGGATTCGCTGATGCGCTACGAGATTCGCATGCAAGAGCCCAGCGAAGTGGCTAAGTCATACGGACTGACTGACCCCCTGTTTGTGGTCTGGGATACCGAGCTGAACAAGCGGGTGGCGTTCGGCAACTACAGCGATAGAGGCAGGGCAGTCGCCCGAATCGAGAGGTTGGAAGCGAAGCAATGAGCGAAGCTCCCCAGCACAAGAACTGTCGACTATGCGGGCGGCGAAAGGCCGCGAGTGACTTTGTCACAAGCAAGGGGAAGGACTCCAGCGCATGTGCGACGTGTCGCCGGAAGAAAGCTGCCCAGCACGTCAAGAACTACTATCGCCGGCTGTCGCCTGACAAGCGCCATGAGCTGACCCACAAGCGTCGCGCTGAGTCCTACGGGGTAGCCCATGTGGCTTACAGCCGAACGGCGATTCTCGAACGCTGGCGCTATGCCTGCTGCTACTGCGGGGAGTACGCCACTCATCTGGACCACGTACAGCCGCTTTCCAAGGGTGGCGCTGATGTCGAGTCCAACATTGTCCCGGCCTGCCAGCACTGCAACCTGTCCAAGGGCGCCAAGACGCTGGCTGAGTGGGCTGAGACGTTCGGGCCGGCGAACCCCACGATCGGCTTTCCCTTCTAGCGCGCAGCGCAGGTAACCGACCCGCTAACACCTCTGCGAATCGACGGAAGGACGTGCTTCGCGCCATGCAGATTGACGAACTACTCGGCAGATTCGCAGAGGTGAGTGAGCAGCCGGACGGGGGATTCCTCGCTGTCTGCCCTGCCCACAACGACAGCCGGCCGAGCCTGCGAATCTGGGTCGGCGAGGATCGCAAGGTTCGACTCACCGACCGTGCTGGTTGCGATCCTGCGGACATCATCGAGGCCGCTGGGCTCACCTGGGGCGACCTGTTCGACGTGAAGGGCGATGTTCCGACCGTTCGCGCTGAGCGCCCCGAGATCGTCGGCCCGACGCACCTGCAAGCGCTGAATGGGTATGTCAGCGACACGCGCGAGCGCCTTACCAGCGGGCATGCCGACTGGGCTGGAGACGCCAGAGACTATCTCGCTGAGCGCTTCGGCATGGACGTCGATACGGCGTATGCCCTGGGTGTCGGTGTCGACGATGGCAGCGTAGCTCCGCGCTGGGCTTCGCTGAGTCCTGCCTTCAGGCGCTACGCCAGGCTTACGGTTCCGCTCATGGACTTCAGCGGCGTACCGCACGGCTTGCAGGGGCGCGATCTGACCGGCGACTGCCCCGGACGCTGGCTGTCCCTGACCAATCCGGAGGGATTCCGCTGGGGTCCGTACGGCGTATTCCGGGGCGAGGCTGGCTATGCCCCTTGGATCATCACGGAGGGACCAGGAGATGGACTCACTGCAACCGCTCTCGGCTATGACTCGGTTGTTGTGCGCGGAGCCTCACTCGTCAACAACCCGGAACTCCTCAGCGAACTCGCGAACGGGCTCAAGGGCCGCATGGTCATCGTGGCTGGCGACAGCGATCGCGCAGGGCAGGAATTCAACCGACGAGTCACTGATGGACTCAGCGCCCACGGCATTGACGTACACGCGTTGGAGTTGCCGGAAGGCGCAGACGACCTCACAGCGTGGCGCGAGAGTGGCCCTGAAGGCTTCCCGCGCGCGTTCCATTCGGCAGTCAAAGGCGCTGGCGCGTTGTCCGCAGAGGATCATTTTGAGCGGCAGCGAGCCAGTGTTTCCGCCGAACTGGCAGAACGGACCGGTGCAGATTCTGTAAGCAGCGACCAGGGCATAGCAGCCGGCCGCATCCTCGCGCAGCTCATTGAACGCTACGGTGACAGCGATGCCATGAACGCTCATGCGCTGGTTGCGTGGACGGATGGCAGGATCAAGTTCGCGCCTGGTCTCGGCTTCTACGTCTGGAACGGCCGGGTGTGGGAGCGCAGCGAGGTCAAGGTACGCCAAGAGATCCACCGAATGGGCGCGGCGCTGGTCATGGCTGGCAAGCTGCCTGAGTCCAAGGGTTTCACGATGACCACGCGGATCGACGCGCTGATGACTGAGCTACGAAGCGTGCCCAGCGTGTACGTGGCGGCGCAGGATTTCGATGCGCGGCCTGATCTGCTGAGCTTCGCGAACGGCACGGTGGAACTGCGCACTAAGCGCCTGCGTCCGCACCGCAAGGAAGACATGCTCACGTATTCGCTGGCCGTCGAGTATGACGCATCGGCGAAGTGTCCGCGCTGGGAGCAATTCTTGCGCGAGATCATGCCTGGAATGCCTGACATGCCGGCGTATCTTCAGCGACTCACCGGCTACGGGATCACTGGCTACACCGATGAACAGGCCTTTGCGGTGCTCTGGGGCAAGGGCGCCAACGGGAAATCGGTGTTCACTGACACGCTGTCTGACATCTTCAGCGCGATCGCCAAGACAACTCCGTTCGCCACATTCGAGGAAAAGGCCAGCGGCGGGATCCCGAACGACATTGCGGCGCTGAGGGCTGCGCGTCTGGTGATGGCCAGCGAGGGCGAATCCGGCAAGCCGATGTCCGAAGCAGTTCTCAAGCGGGTCACCGGCAAGGACATGGTCAGTGCGCGCTTTTTGCGCCAGGAGTTCTTTGAGTTCAAGCCTACGTTCCTCCTGCTGCTAGCGACCAATCACAAGCCTAGGTTTCGTGGCCAGGACGAGGGACTCTGGCGGCGCGTCAAGATGGTTCCGTTCAAGCGATATTTCGCGCCCCATGAGCGGGATTACGAACTGGACGTCAAGCTTCGCGCGGAAGCGCAGGGAATCGCCGCGTGGGCAGTTCAGGGTGCAGCCGACTGGTTCGCCACGGGCCTGAACGATCCCGCTGAGGTCGTCAACGCCAGCGACGAATACCGGCGTACGTCCGATGCCCTCGCTGGGTTCTTCCCTGGCGTATTGGTCGAGGATCCCGCAGCAACCATGGTCGGTGGCGAAGCCTTCAACACCTATCTGGAGTGGTGCGAGGCGGAGAACCTGCCGCAGCGCGAGAGGTGGACTCGGCAGGCGTTCTATCGGGCGATGGAAGAGCGCAGCATCACGAGTAAGAAGACCAACAAGGGAATCGCGCTGGTTGGTATCCGGCCGGCTGAGCAGAGCAAGCCTGTGGGTCCGGGCATCTTCGGAAAGGACGATGACTGATGGACTGCGACGGCGCCGACTGTGATGGGTGTGCAGTGTGCGACACCTTGGTCATGAGCAGTAGCAACGACTGGAAGCCAACCTGGCTGCCGATCGGAACCATGGGCAGGTGCATCTTCTGTCAGCGCAATGGCCAGTTGGCCTATTACGGGCGACTTGGCCACTCCATAGGGCTCTGCTGCGCTAGCAAGTAGCCGACACAACACGCAACGCAGAGGGACTCAGCTACGAAAGTCGTACCTGAGTCCCTTTCGCATGCCACAAAACGAGAGGGAGAACCCGTGCGCTTCAATGTGCTGGACGTGTACTGCTGCCAGGGTGCAGCCACCAAGGGCTACCAAGACGCTGGCGCGACTGGGACATTCGGCGTCGACATAGATGAGCAGTCGAGATACTTCGAAGTCAGCGACGCATTCCAGCGCATGGATGCGATTGCGTTTCTGCGTGAGTTCGCTGAGTGGATCCGTGAGCACTTCGATTTCGTGCACGCTTCGCCGCCCTGTCAGTTCTACAGCGCGACGTCCGTGCTCAACGGCAATCAGCACCCTGACCTGATCGGGCCGACCAGGGAAGCACTCCAGCGCATCGGACTGCCGTACGTCATGGAAAACGTCGTAGGCGCTGCCGCTGAGATGACAGAGGACTCCATAACGCTCTGCGGGGCCATGTTCGGGCTGCACACCTACCGGCATCGGCTGTTCGAGCCTGGCGGCTGGACGCTGAAGGCTCCTGAGCATCCCGAACACGAGCAGCGCACGGTCAAGATGGGCCGACCGCTGAAAGAGGGCGACTTCTACCACGCGGTAGGCAACTTCACTGGCGTTGACTACGTGCGACGTGACATGGGCGTCCACTGGATGAACCGAGATGGCATCCGCGAGTGCATTCCGCCGGCGTACACGGAGTACATCGGGCAGCAGTTCCTTGCCCAGCGAGAGGGGTTCAGCGCGTGAAGGTCTACGACTACCGCATTGCTGGCGACCCTGTTCAGGTGCGCGTCGCTGAAACGAGCGCCGACCTGCAAGAGTTCTGGGGGTGGTTTCTTGCTGCCGTTAGGCGCGGACATGTTTCGCTGGACACGGAAACGACCGGACTCGACATCTACTCGCCCGGGTACCGTCTGCGCACCGTTCAGTTCGGCGACCGGCGTACTGCCTGGGTCATCCTGTACGAGCTTGGCGGCGAGCATGCTGCAATGGCGCGCCGTGCGCTGAAGTTCCGGGATGCGCGCTTCTGTGACTCGAAATTCCAGATTCACAACGCCCCGTTCGACTGGGCTGTCCTGGATCGTCATGCGGGCGTCAGCATCGAGGATCTCGCTCCGCGCACCATTGACACTCGCCTGAAGGCCGGCCTGGTCGATCCGCGACAGCCGCAGGAAGGTGGACGGGGCACGGCCCTGAAGCCTCTCAGCGCGTGGTATCTGGACCCGAATGCGCCGGACACGCAGGGCGACCTCACGGCGGTATTCCGCTCGCTGAAGCTGACGAAGTCAACCGGCTGGGCTGGCATTCCGCTGGACCACCCGACCTATCTCCTGTACGCCGGCCTGGACGTGATCCTGACTGCGCGCCTGGACGATGCACTGGACGCTGAGCTGGACATGCTTGGCGTTCGGCCCCGACTCATCGCCTATGAGCACGAGATAGCCCGTATCTGCGCGATCATGCAGCGCACCGGCCTGGTCCTCGACGCCGACTACACGCGAGAGCTGGACACGCGGCTTGGCGACCAAGCGCTGATGTATGAGGCGACTGCCCTGCGCTATGGGGTCAGCAACGTAAACGCTGCGGCACAACTGCGCGAAGCGTTCTGGGAAATGGGGGAGCGCTGGGGCGACGTCACTGCCAGCGGACTGCGGCGGGTGGACAAGTCCGTTCTGCATCGCTTCGCTGATCTCGACCAGAACAGCGGCAAGCCTCTCGGCACGCGCAAGCCCAATCCGCTGGCTGAGGCCATCATTCGCAGCAAGCGCGCGGGCAAGTGGCGCAGTGCGTACACGAGTACGTTCCTGGAAACCGCCGACAGTGCTGGGCGCATTCACCCGTTCATCAACAGCATGCAGGCACGCACAGGGCGTATGTCCATCACGCGGCCGGCCCTGCAAACTCTGCCATCCGGCGATGCCATGATCCGGCGCTGTCTGCTGGCCGACGAGGGACACGTCATGGTGTCGACTGACTTCGCTGCGGTCGAACTGCGTGTGCTCGCGGCGCTGGCGGACGTGAAGCGGATGAAGGCAGCGATCAGCAAGGGCGAGGATCTGCACTCGTTCACTGCACGCCTGGTATTCGGCGAGGGGTTTACCCCCAAGCACCGCAAGATCTCTAAGGGCATCGCGTTCGGCAAGGTATACGGCGGAGGTGCATCCAGCATCGCCAGGCAGACGGGTGCGCCAGAAGAGGACGTCGTTCGCGCGCTGAAGGCCTACGACCGTGCCTACCCGGAGATTGCCCGCTACAGCCGCGCACTCCAGCGAGAGGCCTATCAGCACGGCATGGTGGGGATCAGTGTGACCGGTCGCCGGCTACCCGTGGACAAGCAGCGCGTGTACGCCGTGACGAACTACGCCGTACAGAGCGCCGCGCGTGACGTCCTGGGTCAGTCGCTGATCAACCTTGAAGAGGCCGGCCTGTTGCCGTACATGCGCCTGCCGATCCATGACGAAGTCCTCGCGAGCGTGCCGCAGGCCGAAGCCCAGGACATGGCGAAGGCCATTGAGCGCTGTATGACGTTCGATCTGTTCGGTGTCCCGATCGAGGCTGAGGCGGAGATCGGCAAGCGCTCGTGGGGCAGCCTGTACTACTCGGCAGACGATAAGGCCAACGAGTCACTTACGGTCTAGCGTAGGTGACCGATAGCCCAGCGTGAGAAACGGCCATGTTCTGATGACAGAGCGTGGCCGTTTCTCATTTGTTACCTAACAGGCCCGTACAGGCGTTCCCCCTTCGAACCCTAGGTAACGGCCTTCACATCGCACACACAATCTGTGGTTCCTAAGGACGAAGTGTGGTTACACCTTCGAATTTGCTGCAACTCCTGCGCTGACCTCGGGGTCTACTGGATGTGGTCACCTACGAAAGTCATTGACCACCTACGAAAGTTCCCGTCTACTTCCCATCAGCGACACCAAGACATCCGGCCGGAGTCTTGGCAACGCAGACACCCCCTGATGCGGGGGCCAGTCTGTTGATCTGTGCCGCGCCAACGCGCTGACCTGCACACTTCCGGCCGGACTCCGCTCAGGTAACCGACTCGCTAACACCCCAGCGAACCCACCTGATCGGAGTCAATCCATGTCGCTCACCCTTGCCCAGATTCAGGCTGCGCAGGCCAACGACCTGGCCGGTATAGCCGCCGTCCTCGACACGATGGAAACCCGCATAGCCGGCCTGGCTGCTCAGGCAGCGCGCCGACTCCCTGAGGGAAGCAACCACCGTGAAGATCTCGCCCAGGACGCTCGTGAAGCGCTCTTCAGGGCCCTGCCCCGCATCGATGAGGGAATCAGCGTGGACCGGGCGATTGCGTTCCTCTACAAGTCCATGGGCGACGCGCTGACGGACAAGGTCCGGGCCACCCGGTACCTGGGCGCTGACAAGGATGCGGTGAAGGTGTTCATGAGCGTGCTCGGCGGCGAGGCTGAGGGCGACCCGCACCGCGCTGAGAAGCTTGCGCAGACGGTTCCGCCCAAGGGACTCCGCCTGAGCGCCGACAGGGCCTACGCAGCGCGCCTTGCCTGGCAGGGGACTACGTCGGTCGACCGCCCCACTGGAAGTGACGACAGCGGCACCCTGGCTGACACGCTGCCTGGGATTGTTGATCAGCCGCGCGAAGTACGTCCCAAGGTCGGTCACGGTGCTGCGCTTGAGGCCCTGAGCGTGCTGGAGCGCTACGCAGGGGTCACGGTTCAGCGCACGACCCCGGGCATGTTCGCTGCCAACCTCCCCGCGCTGGTTGAGGCTCTGGAAGACAGCGTGACCGTTCCGCGTGAGGCGTTTGCCCGGAGGGCCGTCCTGGACGCCATGGCCATTCTGCGGAGCGCTGTCAGCACGGCCGAAGAGGGTGACCTGATCGAAGAGCTGCGCGACGTCGCCGACGAGCGCCAGGATGAGCGCGCTGCCAAGGTGGGCATGGTGCGTGCGGCGCTGAGTCAGATGGGCAAGCAGCAGGGCCTTGTTCTGGCGCACAGCTTCGGCATCAATGGGGCCGAGGAGTTCGGCTGGGGCGATGGCTGCGACGTCGATGGCCTGGCAGCGAAGCTGAACACCACGCCTGGCACGGTAAAGAAGCAGCGTTCAGCGGGCAAGCTGGCGTTCGCCAAGTACTTCATCGCCCTGCGCTGCACCACTGAGGCTGAGGCGCTCGCATGGGCTGAGGCGGCATCCGCCAACCGTAAGCAGGCTGGCCGTAAGTGAAGGCTACGCCGAAGATCTGCAAGGGGTGCGGGGTCGGCAAGCCTCGCACCTCCTTTGCCAGCGAACCGCGCACCAAAGATGGCCTGCGTTCGCGCTGCAACGACTGCCGTAACGCCCAGCGCAATGCCTGGCGCGCAGCCAACCCAGAGCGTGGACGCGCGGAAGCACAGCGCCGGAAGGCATATCAGCGTGAGTGGCGCCGGAACAATCCTGAGCGCATTCGTTCCTACCGGCGCCCCGCGCAGCCCCATGACTTTCTGACTCAGTGGCGAAAGGCCCAGCGATGAAGACGTGCACAAAATGCAGCGAGGCCAAGCCACTGGACGCTTTCAGTAAAGGTCAGGCAAGGTGCAAGCCATGCCGGGCCGCAGCGCTCAGGGACCGGTACGCGGCGAACACTGGCGGCGCGCGTGACTATCACCAGCGCTATAGGGCTGACAACAAGGAACAACGCCAGACGTACGCGGCAGACTATTACAAGGCAAACTCTGGGCGCCTGCGAGCGAAGCAGCGTGATTACTACGCAGTTAACGCCGACGAATGGCGTAAGTACGGGTCCCGTAGACGTGCGCTAGCCAGGGGTGGGCAGCATGAGCCGTACAGTCGCGCTGAGATATTCGCCGCCTACGGCGGAACTTGCGCCTACTGCGACGCCCCCGCTGAACACCTTGACCACGTCGTAGCGCTGTCTCGTGGCGGAGCAGACGCAGCGCACAACCTTCTACCGGCCTGCGCCCCCTGCAACCTCAGCAAGGGTGCCAAGAGCCTCGCCGAATGGGCCGCGACGTTCTGAGCGCCGCAGGCAGGTAACCGACTCGCTAACAACCCTGCATAACGACGAAAGGTAACGGCATGGAATACAAGCTGCGCAACGGGCACACGGTCATCACCCGCAAGGCGGAGGGCGGGTCCACTGAGTTCGAGACGATCGACCCGGCCGGCGACACCATCAGCACCGTGACGCTGGGGCGCGAGAAGTCGCGCGAGCTGTTCATCGGCCTGCGCGTGGCTACCGCCCTGCCGAGGATCTGAGCATGGCTGAGATTGATCCGACGATCGCCTATCCGACCGTTTCCGGCGCGATTGCCGACCGGCGCGACTGCTACAAGGTGGCAGCCAAGCTGATCACTGAGACCGGTCTAGATGCGGAACCCAGCGACATACTCGATCTGGCGCACTTCCTGGCGGCCGGCCCGCTGTAGCACCTACGACTTTCGTACCTGAGGAGAGAGAGGGGCTAGCGCCCATGCAGATTGATATTCTGGCGTCGACGTCGGTTGGTGACCTGGCGATGTGGCAGGCGTACGGCTACGACATGTTGCCCGCTGGCCAGAACACCACTGAAGCCGATGCGCTGGCTGAGGCTGCGGGCCGTATCTGCTACAAGAGCTTTGAGCGCAAGCGCGCAGCGACAGCGTCCAACGCGGGCTACCTGGCCAACATCCTGGACCACGGTCATTTCAGCGTGCTGGAGCACAGCAGTGTGACGTTTCTGGTGCGCGACGTGAGCCGAGCGTTGCTCGCCGAACTGACCAGACACCGACACTTGTCGTTCAGCGTGGTGTCACAGCGGTATGTGGACTACGCCACGACTGAGCCTGTGATTCCTCCTGCGCTGGTCGGCACCGACAATGAGAAGCGCGTCCAGTTGGCCTATCAGAAAGCCCTAGGCGCCTACGATCGCATCACTGATGAACTGATGTGTAGCGGCTTGAGTCGCAAGCAGGCACGTGAAGCTGCGCGAAGCGTCCTGCCTAATGCGGCGCCCGTGGACATGGTCGTGACCGGCAACCTGCGCGCCTGGCGAGACGTCCTCGGGAAGCGGCACAGCAAGCACGCTGACGCCGAAATCCAGGGCTTCGCCGCTGAGGTACTCAGGTTGCTCCGCGAGGTTGCGCCGAACAGCTTCCAGGACATCAGCGATGAGCCGGGGGAGTGAGCACATGTACGTGCTGACTGACGGTTGGTACAGCGATATGGACATCAAGGGTGTCGTGCACACCGAAGAGGAAGCGCGCGCCTGGGGTGACAGCGGACGTGAGCGCGACTACTACGGGCCGTTCGAGCCGGGGCAGGTGCCGGATGCCGATTGATCCCGCATGCAGCGCTGACTACCTGCGCAAGCGGTTTGATGAAGCTGTCTGGGAAAGCGGGTTCGCTGGAGTGCTGACGCAGCTCCCTGAAGCTGTCGCCGATCAGATGGTGCGCAACTTGGTAGACCGATTGATCATTGAATGTGGGGCGGAATGACTGAGGAAGAGGCGCGCATTCGCGCTGAAGAGATCGTCAGCAAGCTTGAGGCGGAGGGCACTGAGTTCCCGGACCGCGAGGCAGCGATCGCCCGCTACATGCGATTCCTGATGGACGAGGGGGCCAACTGATGCGCGAGGCGCTGTTGATCGCCGTGTTCGTCTACTGGGTGGCGCTTGTCTGGGCGCTGAGCGAAGGGAAGACCAAGTGAGTGCAGCGAAGCGCGCGGCCGTTGCCCTGGCGAGTGTGGCGCTGGGCGTGGGCGGGCTGACTGCCTGCGACACCGGCCCTGAGTGCGTCGACAGCCACGTAGTGACCAACGTCGTCCCTGTCTACAACGCAGCGACCAAGAGCACTACCTTGCAGACGGTTACGACTGTGGTGTGCGACCGATACGCGGAGGAGTCGCCGAAGTGAATCAGCCGTTCGCCGGCACGCTGGCGCTGCTGGTCGTCCTGGGTGCACTGCTCTGGGCGCTGAAGCCCTGGGGTGGAGCCGATGACTGATGCGAAGCGCCCGGATTGGGACACGTACTTTCTCGCTGGCGCTCACTGGGTGGCCACCCGCGCAGACTGCACTCGTAGCGCCGTTGGCGCCATCCTGGTCAATGCTCAGCGCGAGGTGCGCGGAACTGGCTACAACGGAGCGCCCAGCGGTGTACCGGGCTGTGCGTCGGCTGCCGCGTGTCCCAGGGGCCGGCACTGGCATGACGGGCAGATGGTTGGCTGGTACCCCGTTTGTGCCTGTGGCGAGCCCTGGCCATGCCCTGCGGCGTCAGCGCCGAACAGCGACTATGGCAACTGCACAGCGGACCACGCGGAGCGCAACGCCATTCGCCACAGCGCTGAACGAGACCGGCAGGGAGCAACTCTCTACACCACGCGTGCGCCTTGCCCCTTCTGCTGGACTCTCATACGAGCTGCCCGCATCGCTCGGGTGGTATGTCCCACTGCACGGTGGACGCTGAGGTATAGCTAGGCCGCGAAGCCAGCGCAGGTCACTTACGAATTTCTGTAGGTGGCTTGCGCTGCTTCGGCGTTTCACGCTACCTTCGTTCTCGCAAGGGCAGCTACGCAGAGGAGCACAGATGGTGCAGCTTGTGTTCATGAGGGTTCCGTTCAGGGACGTAGAGGTCGCTGAGTACTACGTGTTGGACGGGCAGGCGCGCATCGTCCTGGTTGGCCCTGAGGGGTTCCCCATGGACTTGCCTGCCTCGCACACCATGCTGGAAGAGGTGGCTTAGCCGTGATCCGTCACACGGAGGAAGCGAGTGAGGTCGTCGGCGTCCGTCTCGACACCAGCGAAGAGGTGGCCATGCTGGAACTGGACTACGTGACACCGGGCGGTATCCGTAAGACGCTGCGTGTACGCCACACCGACGCATTCAAGGTCCGCAGCGGTATCGCCGAGGTGTTCGACGAGATGGACCCTGAGGCGCGAAAGAGGTCAAGCTTCGCGAGTTTGGCTCAGCGCGCAGGTAGCTGAACGAAGCCCCAGCGTGATGCACTTACGACTTTCGTAGGTGGGTTGCGCTGGGGCATTTTTGTGCGTTTACATTGCTTAGTCTAACTAAGTATGGGCCAATTCTGCTACGCTACGTAGCGAAACTGTTCATATCCGTAACGCAGAAAGGGGTTGCATGCATATATGCGCGGGTACGGGAGTGACGCACGGGACCAAGGCCACCCCCCACAGGTCGAACGTTCTGGAGTACGGCAGTGGTTAGGGTGCAGCTAGAAGTGCCGACAGCGCAGATATGCGTTCAGGTGCCAACGTTCGCGGGCGAGCACTGGTCATGGGCCACCCTTGACATACCGGGGTGCTCCGAGGAGTACGTCTACACGCCGGCTGAGCTGAAGAGGGTATTCCTCGCATACGCAGCGGTAGCCAGCCCGATCGTCCAGCGGCTGTCCGTCCGACGCTTCCGCCTGACGGCACAGTGCTTGATCACAGCGCGCTGGCTGGGGACCTACGATCTTCGGTGGTGGAGCGAGGTGTACCGGTTCCTCCCTGAGGGTGAGCCGCTGGTCACTTGGTACCCGGCCGACGCGTGGCCAGACGAAGTCCTCAGAGGCGCTGTGCTGCACGCTGGTGACCCTGCGCCCAGGCCGAAAGCCATCGCCTGACAGCGCGTCAGACTGACTATGCTGCGCCGTATGGAACCCAGGCAGATAACAGGCAAGCGGGCCGAGCTGATCGCCGAACTGACCAACGACACAGGTTATTGGGGCATGATCGGCAACGATGACAACCTCACCGCAGCGGTTGACGGAGCGTCAGCACTGGCCGAGGGCGCTGAATCGGTGCGCGTGGGACACACGGTGTACGTAGTTGACGAGAGTACTGACAAAGCGTAGGTGGCGTGGCTACCCTGTGCTTATTGGTCCGGTAACGGGCCGGACCTAGCGCGGAGTTAGGACAACTACACATGACCGCCAGCGGACAGCGCTTACGCGCTGAGAATGTCGCTGCACCTAAGCCCAGCCGTACCGGGCAGAGGCCAGCAGCGAAGATCACGGCTCGCACTCCTCTGCCGAAAGGCTGGGCATCGTTTTGCTCGGAGCCGGACAGCCAGAATCCGGGGCGTTGGTACGCAACAGCGCCCTGGAATGTGTTCGGGCTGAAAGAGCAGTACGGGCCTAAAGCTGAGTACCTGGCTCAGATGGTCGACGCCCCGACCTGGGTTGAGCTGCACAAGAAAGTCAATGCCCAGGTGACCCTTTACGAATCGCTCGAACGGGGCCAGGAATGAGTGCCCTGGGCGATGCTTTCTGGGCAGCGTGGGGCAACCTGCTGAATCACGTAGTGCCCCTGGACGGCGAGCGCTGTGCACCATGCGCGAGTGCTTCAGATCTGCGAACAGGAGGCTGTGAGGAGGGCCAGCGGTTGCGGCGCGAGTTCCGTGACGCCCCCAGCGCACAGCCGGCCTGAGCTACAAGACTGCCCCGTCTGACCGCCTCCCCCGACGGTTGGGCGGGGCTTCGTGCGAGAGGAACAGCGAGATTGAAGACAGCATTACGCCAGCGCTACACCGTGCGGGCGAAACCCGATGGTCGCTGGGGCGTCTACGACAGCCACATGGCCGACTTCTGTGCCCTGTCTGGTGCGCCGATCGAGTGGCCGGTGCCAGCAGGTGCCCAGCACTGGCTGTACTTGTGCCGCGTGGCCTGGGGCGCTGAGCTGGTAGACGCGCCTGAAGGCTGGAACGGACGCTGATCAGCGTGCACGACGTCCATGTACTCAAGCCTATGCACGTTTGGGAGAGTGGGACGAGGTCATGGACGTCGTCCGGCGTGCGGTCGCCGCGGTGGAACGGAGGGCGCCTCGGGTGTCCCTCGTCCTCAAGGCGGACATCCGCCCCGGTGTGACCGACGGGCTGACGTCGAAGGTGGAGACGGTGGAGCGGCATCTCGCGGAGTAGGCCACAGGGACCACAGCCCCGGCTCGTGACGAGCCGGGGCTTTGCTGTGCGCCGGGCGGTTCCCTCTGATGACTCGTGCGGCTCGCGGAGTCCGAGGCATCGACCCACGATGAGGGCTCAGGGCCGACCGCCGTCCCGCTGCCGGACACGGCGGCCGCCGTCTGCCCAGCGAAGGAAGGGCCTGCCGGTGAACACTTCGACGTATACGTCCCAGTCGGCGTTCGACGGCTCCAGGCTGCGCGTCATCCTGCTCGTCGATCTCCACGAAGGCGCCCAGCAGCGGTTCCTCGACGCGTACGAGCACATGCGCAGCCGGGTCGCGTCGGTTCCCGGTCACCTCGGTGACCAACTGTGCCAGTCCGTGGAGAACCCGTCCCAGTGGCTCATCACCAGTGAATGGGCGACCGCGCCGCCGTATCTCGCCTGGGTGAACAGCGAAGAGCACCTGGAGACCGTCAGGCCCATGCAGGACTGCGTCCGGGACATCCGGTCGATGCGTTACAGCATCGTCCGTGAGACCGGGCGTGCGCACCGGCCCGCCGCTGGGACCGCTGACGGGGTCCAGGCGCCGGTGCGGATGGGTGACGGAGTGACGCGCCATGCGCTGACGTTCACCGTCAAGCCCGGCTCCGAGTCGAAGGTCGCGGACATCCTCGCCGGATACGCGCCGCCCCAGGCCCGCGCCGACGACTCCACACGACTGCGCCGCACGACGCTGTTCATGCACGGCAACCGAGTCGTACGCACCGTCGAGGTGGAGGGCGATCTGCAGACGGCGCTGCGCCACGTCTCGCGTCAGCCGGAGGTGCGGGCCGTCGAGGAAGCCCTCAATCCGCACCTGGAACAGAGCAGGGATCTGACCGACCCAGCCTCGGCGCGGGCCTTCTTCATCCGCGCGGCCATGCCGGCCGTCCACCATGTGGCGCGCGGCGGACCGGAGCCGGCCGGTCTGAGGCGCCACGCCCTGTACTACCCGGCCCGTGAGGGCTGCGGGATGGTACTGGCGCGGCTGCTCGCCCAGCAGGACGAGACCGCCGCGGCCGACCCCGCCGGCCCCGTGCACCGCAGCACCGTCTTCCACAGGGACGACCTGGTCGTCCGTCTCATCGACACGCGGGATCCCGAGACCGATCCGGTCAGGGCGCTCGGCATGCACGGCCCGAGGAAGGCAGCCGTGCTGGCCCGCCTGCTGGACGGTGCCGCACTCGGTGTCGAAGGGCCGCTCTCCGACGAGCGGGACGCCACACGCCTCCTGGCGCACTCCGACATGACGCTGATCACCGATCGCAGGGCTGCCCAGACCTGACAGTCCGTGAACGACACCCGCCCCTGGACAACACCCCCACAGAGCCACCTGGAGACGGACCATGGACAAGACGCGCCCGCGCATCGTGGACCTCAGCGAGACCGAGCCCAACCGCAAGCGTGGCGGCGACCTGCGCACCCTGCTCACGCCCCTCACGGTGGGTTCCACGAGCGGGTTCATGGGCCTGGCCATCATGCAGCCAGGTGAACGCATCAGCGAGCACTACCACCCGTACTCGGAGGAGTTCGTCTACGTCGTCCAGGGCGAACTGGAAGTCGACCTGGACGACGTGACCCACCCGATCCGCGCCGATCAGGGCCTCATGATCCCCATCGGCATGCGGCACCGTTTCCGCAACGTCGGTGACGCCGAAGCCCGGATGGTCTTCCACCTCGGTCCGCTGGCCCCGAAGCCGAGCATGGGCCACGTCGACACCGAAGCCCTGGAGGGGAACGCGAGCGGCGAGACGTACCCGGCCGTGCAGGGGGACGGAGCGCACCCGGAGCGACGCGGAGTGCCCTCATGACCCGGCGGGTGGCGGTCACCGGCATCGGCGTCGTCGCCCCGGGCGGTATCGGGGTGCCGGCCTTCTGGGACCTCCTCTCCAGCGGCCGTACCGCGACGCGCGGCATCACCCTGTTCGACCCGGAGGGGCTGCGGTCGCGCATCGCGGCCGAGTGCGACTTCGACCCGCTCGCGCACGGGCTCGATCCCGACCTGGTCGAACGCGCCGACCGGTACATACAGTTCGCCCTCGTCGCCGCCGCGGAGGCGGTGGCCGACTGCGGCATCGACTTCGGCGCCGGGAACCCCTGGCGCGTGGCCGTCTCGCTCGGCAGCGCCGTGGGCGGCACGACCCGCCTGGAGCACGACTACGTCCTGGTCAGCGAGCGAGGGCAACGCTGGGACGTCGACCACCGCGCCGCCGGCCCGCACCTGCACCGGGCGTTCTCGCCCAGCACCCTGGCGTCCGACGTCGCCGAGTACTTCGGCGCCCAGGGGCCGGTGCAGACCGTGTCGACCGGCTGCACCTCCGGACTCGACGCGGTGGGCTACGGCTTCCATACGATCGAGGACGGCCGCGCCGACATCTGCATCGCCGGAGCGTCCGACTCCCCGATCTCCCCGATCACCATGGCCTGCTTCGACGCCATCAGGGCCACATCGCCGAACAACGACGACCCCGCGCACGCCTCCCGGCCCTTCGACGCCCACCGCGACGGATTCGTCATGGGAGAGGGCTCCGCCGTGCTCGTCCTGGAGGAGCTCGAACACGCCCGTGCCCGCGGCGCGCACGTCTACTGCGAGATCGGCGGCTACGCCACCTTCGGCAACGCGTACCACATGACCGGGCTGACCAGCGAGGGCCTGGAGATGGCCAGGGCCATCGACACCGCGCTCGGACAGGCCCGTCTGGATCCCTCATTCATCGACTACGTCAACGCGCACGGCTCGGGCACCCGCCAGAACGACCGTCACGAGACCGCCGCGGTCAAGCGGTCCCTGGGCGCCCACGCCTACGACACGCCCATGAGTTCGATCAAGTCCATGGTGGGCCACTCGCTCGGTGCGATCGGCGCGATCGAGGTCGTCGCCTGCGTGCTGGCCCTGGCCCACCAGGTGGTCCCGCCGACGGCGAACTACGAGACCCCGGACCCCGAGTGCGACCTGGACTACGTACCGCGCACCGCACGCCCGCGCAAGCTCGCCAACGTGCTGTCCGTGGGCAGCGGCTTCGGCGGGTTCCAGTCCGCGGTGCTCCTGACGGGGCCGGCCGGGAGGAAGCGATGAGTGCTCAGCCGAACCGCCGCACCGCCATCACGGGGATCGGTGTGGTCGCCCCCAACGGGCTGCACACGGAGACCTACTGGAAGTCCGTCAAGGAGGGCCTGTCCGTACTCGACCGGATCACCCGGGAGGGGTGCGGGCACCTTCCGCTCCGCGTCGCCGGCGAGGTCCGGGGCTTCGACGCCTCGGCACTCATCGAGGAGACCTTCCTCGTCCAGACCGACCGGTTCAGCCACTTCGCGATGGCCGCCGCCGGTGCGGCCCTGAAGGACGCGGGACTGAGCGATGCGGCCACCGACTCCCCGTACTCCGTCGGTGTGGTCACCGCCGCCGGATCCGGTGGCGGTGAATTCGGCCAGCGGGAGCTGCAGAAGCTGTGGGGGCAGGGGTCCCGGTTCGTCGGTCCCTACCAGTCCATCGCCTGGTTCTACGCGGCCAGCACGGGCCAGATATCGATCCGCAGCGGTTTCAAGGGTCCCTGCGGTGTCGTGGCGAGCGACGAGGCCGGCGGCCTGGACGCCGTCGCGCACGCCGCCCGGACCGTGGGGCGGGGGACCGACGTGGTCGTGGCCGGGGCGGCCGAAGCGCCGCTCGCTCCGTACTCGATGGTCTGCCAGCTCGGGTACCCGGAGCTCAGCACGGTCGAGGACCCGGCACGGGCCTACCGGCCCTTCACCTCCGCGGCCTGCGGCTTCGTCCCGGCCGAGGGCGGTGCCGTGCTGGTCGTCGAGGACCTGGACCGCGCACGCCGGCGTGACGCGGACGTCCGCGCCACCGTGGCGGGCCATGCGGCGACGTTCACCGGCGCCTCGCGCTGGGACCGCTCACGCGAGGGACTCGCGCACGCCATCCGCGGTGCCCTCGACGAGGCCGGCTGCGCACCGGAGGAGATCGACGTGGTCTTCGCCGACGCGCTGGGTGTCCCGGAGGCGGACCGCGCCGAGGCCCTCGCCCTCGCCGACGCCCTCGGCGCGCACGGCACCCGCGTGCCCGTCACGGCCCCCAAGACCGGCATCGGGCGGTCCTACTGCGGGGCACCCCTGCTGGACGTCGTGGCCGCGGTGATGGCCATGGAAGGAGGGCTGATCCCGCCCACGCCCAACGTCTTCGACATCTGCCATGACATCGACCTGGTGACGTCGACGGCGCGCCCGGCCGAGCTGAGCACGGCCCTGGTCCTCAGCCGTGGACTCATGGGCTCCAACGCGGCGCTGGTACTGCGCCGCGACCCGGGACCGGCCGCCCGGTGAAGCCCACCGCATCCGTACGACAAAGGAGAACGCGCATGAGCAGTGAAGTGACCCTCGAAGAGCTGGCCGCACTGATGAAGAAGGCCGCCGGTGTCACCGTCGACCCGCACGACCTCGAAGCCCGGATCGACACCCCCTTCGCCGAGTTCGGGCTGGACTCGCTCGGCCTCCTCGGCATCGTCGGCGAGCTGGAGAACCGGCACGCCCGGGCGCTCCCCACCGACGCGGAGAAGTGCAAGAGCCCCCGCGACTTCCTCGACCTCGTCAACAGCACGCTCATGACAGGAGCCTGAGATGGCAGGGCACACCGAGAACGAGATCACCATCGCCGCGCCCCTCGACCTCGTCTGGGACATGACCAACGACGTCGAGAGATGGCCGCAGCTGTTCAGCGAGTACGCGGCCGCCGAGGTGCTGACCCGGCAGGGCGACACGGTGACCTTCCGCCTGACCATGCACCCCGACGAGAACGGCAAGGTGTGGAGCTGGGTGTCGGAACGGACCACCGACCGCGACAAGCTCACCGTCACGGCACGCCGGGTCGAACCCGGTCCGTTCGAGTACATGAACATCCGGTGGGAGTACGAAGAGACCCCCGACGGCACCCGGATGCGCTGGATCCAGGACTTCGCCATGAGGCCGGACGCGCCGGTCGACGACGCCGGGATGACGGACATCATCAACCGCAACTCGCCCGTCCAGATGGCCCTCATCCGCGACCGCGTCGAGCAGGCCGCCGACGAGCGGCGGACCTCGCCCGTCACGCCCGCCTGAACGCCGGCGCGTAAGGAGACCTCATGCACCACGCCCTGATCGTCGCCCGGATGGCCCCGCATTCGGCTCCGGACATCGCCGAGGTCTTCGCGGCCTCCGACCGCGGCGAACTGCCCCGCCTCGTCGGGGTGACCCAGCGTTCCCTCTTCCAGTTCGGCGATGTGTACATGCACTTCATCGAGGCCGAGCAGGACCCGGGCCCCGCCATCGCGCGCGTGGCCGGGCACCCCGAGTTCCGCGACATCAGCAGCAAGCTCGAGGCGTACGTCAGTCCGTACGACCCGCAGACCTGGCGCGGTCCGAAGGACGCGATGGCGCAGTGCTTCTACCACTGGGAGAGAGACACGGCCCCGGCCACCCGGTGAAGCCGACGAGAGAAGGCCGCCGCCCGCGAGGGCGGCGGCCTTCTCTCGTGCCTGCGGCCAGGCCAGGAGCTAGGAGGAGCGGGCCAGTACCGGCAGCAGACGCAGGGCGTTCTCCCGGTTGATGCCCCTGAGCTGCTCCGGCGAGACGAAGGGATCGGCGTCCAGGGCGGGTACCGCGATGTCGGCGACGACCTGCGCGGGGGTGGGCGGCCAGTCGGTGCCGAAAAGGATCCGGCTGGGGTCCACCGTGGCCAGCAGCGTGGGCGTGGCGGAGGGAGACATGGGGCCCGCCGTGTCGAAGTAGAACCGGTGCAGGTAGTCACGGACCCTGCCCGGCTCGATCCCGGGGGTGAGGTGCCCGCCGAAGAGTTCGAGCCGAGTGGCCATGTACGGCAGGAAGCCTCCTCCATGGGGAAGGACGAAGCTGAGATTCGGATAGCGGTCCAGGGTGCCGTTGCGGATCAGGTTGATGGCCGCGCGTGTGGTGTCCATGAGGAAGTCGCACACGAAGGGCGGCATCCCCGGCAGTCCGGGACTGCCGTCCTTGCCGGCCGGCACTTCCATGGGGTGCGTGCTGATGACGGCGGACCGGTCGTTCAGTTCCTGCAGGAGGCGGTCGTGGGTGGCGTCACCGAGGTAGACACCGTCCATGCTCGTTCTCGTGCTCACTCCGACGGCCCCGAGCTCGTCGAGTCCGTAACGGATGCTCCACTGCGAGAGTTCCAGGTCGTCCAGGAACACGGGAGTGAAGAAGGCGAAGCGCGCGGGATGGTCCTCGACGACATCGGCCGCCGCACGCAGGGCGATCCGTGCGCTCTCCTGGCGCTCCGCGCGCTCGCGGAACCGTCCGAGCATCGCGACGGTCATGACGGCGGTGCTGATGCCCGTCTTGTCCATGACCTCCAGAGCCGCGTTCAGGTCCCAGCGTGTCCACCAGGGCAGCCGCTCACGGTTGACGACCCCGTGTTCTTCCGCCCAGTCCAGCCAGGCCGGCGCGGTGAAATGGTGGTGGACGTCCACTCGGCCCGCGACGGGGCCGTCTTCGAATGTCATCGGCATGTCCTCGGCGTGGTCGTTTCGGTGGGTGTTCAGCCGCGGCAGAGCACGGTCCGCAGCACGTCCGTCAGCACACGACCGGCGGACGGCGGGTGGGTGGGCGCGCGCCAGGCGACGAAACCGTCCGGGCGTACGAGGACGGCACCGTCGTCGGCGGTGCCGTGCAGCGCCGCCCAGTCGGCGTCCGGCTCGGGAACGAGGTCGTGATCCGGGCCGTCTCCCACGAGATACACCTCGACCGGAACGCCCAGGCTCTCGCCGGCCTGCTGCGCCGCGCGGCGCCACCGCCCGCCTTCGGCCCCGGCGAGCACGACGAAGGAGCGCTCGTACAGATCGAGGGTGGAGATCCTGGCGCCTGCTCTGCGGACCCACATGTGGGGCGCGCGGCTCCCCGGCTCTCCGTCGATCAGGAAGGTCTCCGGGACGACCTGCCGCTCAGGGGAGGCGCCCACCACGGCGTCCGAGGCGTACCGGTAGCAGAGCGCGACCGTCATGAGGTCCGCCGCGTCGTTGTTGCGTCCCGCCGCCGCACCGAATGCGGGGTGCTGTTCCTCGGCAGCCTGCTGGGAGGCCCGCGCGCTCGTAGCGACAGCGACAGGCCGTCGTTCGCGCTCGTAGGTGTCGAGCAGCGGCAGGCCGGCCCAGCCGCGCAGTACCGCGGCGAGTTTCCAGGCGAGGTTGTGGGCGTCCTGGATCCCGGTGTTGGAGCCGAACGCCCCGTTGGGCGGCATTTCATGCGCCGCGTCACCGGCCAGAAAGACCCGGCCCTGTGCGTAGCTGTCCGCGACCTGTTTGGAGGCGTGCCAGGGTGCCTTACCCGTGATCTCGACATCAATGTCCGGAACACCGACGGCCGCGCGAATATGTGCCGCGCAGCGTTCGTCTCCGAAGTCCTCCAGGGTTTCGCCCCGATCGAAGGACCAAGGGATATGAATGACCCACTGTTCCTCGTTGTCCACGGGCAGCAGGGCGCCTTCCCCCTGTGGATCGGTGGTGTAGCAGACGATGAAGCGCTTCGGCCCGACGTAATCCTTGAGGGCCTTGCTCCGGAACGTGACACTGACGTTGTGGAACAGGGCACCGGGTCCGGACTGGCCGATTCCCAGACGTTTGCGCACGGGGCTTCTCGGGCCATCGGCGGCCACCAGGAAATCGGCTTTCACGGTACGGGTCTCACCGGTGTCCCGGCGCATCACCTGCGCCAGGACTCCCTCTGCGTCCTGCGTGAAGGAAAGCAGCTCCGTACCGAAGCGGATGTCTCCGCCCTGGCGGGCGCGGTCCAGCAGGACCGGCTCCAGATCGTTCTGACTGCACAGGCACCAGTCCGAGGAGCTGATCCGGGAGATATCCATGCCTGCGGCGATGTCCTGAACGATCCAGCGGCGCCGGTTCCCGACGAGGGTGTCCACCTGGAGAACGCCGTCGTTCCCGGCGAGAGCCATGGCGGCCTCCCGCACGCTCTGCTCGAGTCCGGCGGTCCGGAAGATCTCCATGGTGCGCACGTTGTTCCCGCGGCCACGCGGGTGCGTCGATGTCTCGGCATGCCGCTCCACCAGCATGTGCTCGATTCCGAGACGCCCCAGGAACACGGAGGTGGAAAGACCCACCAGGGATCCGCCTACGATGAGAACTGGTACAGATTCCACTCCGCGTCCGCTCACTGGTTTTCCTCGTCATCCGGCGACTGCACAGCCCGGGAACGGTGGACTGGCCCGTCCATGATGTTTACCAAGCAGGATCTGCGCGCGCGATCCGGGGCGCCCAGGAGTACGCCGGCCGGGTAACCGGAGCAATTCGGCACACCGCATTTCGACGCTCGAGCTCATATGGCCCAGCAGCGTTTGCGGCACAGTGCCGGCCGGGAAATCGTGTCACCGACCGACGAACTCTCGACCCCCAGGACCAGCCATGACGCAAGCGTTCGCATCCGAGGAAATGTCGTCAGAAGAGGCCGCCGCCGCGGCCTCGGCCTGCAGCCGGGAGTTTCGCGCCAACCCGCATCCCGCCTACGCCACGCTCAGGGCGACAGCACCCGTGTGCCCGCTGAAGCCCCCTCACGGGGTCGACACGTATCTCATCACCCGGTACGACGACGCCCGTGCCGCCTTGGCCGATCCCCGGCTGAGCAAGGACATGTACGGCGCCATCGACGCCTATCACCGGATCTTCGGCGACTCGTCGATCGCCCTGGACGACAACATGCTCTTCTCGGACCCTCCGAAGCACACCAGGCTCCGCAGGATCGTCGGCAACACCTTCACCCCCAAGAGGGTGGAATCGCTGCGCCCGAGGATCCAGAAGATCACCGACGAACTGCTGGACCGCTGCCCGGCGTCGGAGCCCGTGAACCTCCTCCCGGAGTTCTGCTTCCCGCTGCCGCTGCACGTGATCTGTGAGCTGCTCGGCGTCCCGGAGAACGAACGCAAGCAAGCCCAGGAGTGGTCCGCCACCGTCGCTCAGACCGGCTTCGGGCCGGAGGCGAGAAAGGCGCTGGAACGGGCCGAGGGCAATCTGCGCGACTATCTGGTGGACCTGATCGCGCGGAAGCGGAAGGAGCCGGACGGAGCTCTGCTCAGCGCACTCGTCACGGCGCAGGACGAGGACGGCGCGCTCACCGACCACGAACTCGTCTCCACCGCGTGGGTGCTGCTCTTCGCGGGCCACAAGTCGACCGCCTACCAGATCGGCAACGCCGTCTACCACCTGCTCAGCCGGCCGGAGCAGAAGCGGCTGGCGTTCCGGGACCCGAAGGCGACGGCCGCAGCCGTGGAGGAGATCTTCCGGTTCGAGACCTCCGTGGAGAACTCGACGTTCCGCTACGCGACGGAAGACATCAAGATGCGCGACACAGTCATCCCCAAGGGTGCGCTCGTGCAGATCTCGCTCACGGCGGCCAACCGGGACCCCGAGATGTTCCCCGACCCGGACCGCATGGACGTCGAGCGCCCGAACGTCCAGGCGACGCACCTCGCATTCGGCCTCGGTCCGCACTACTGCATCGGCGCGCCTCTGGCACGTCTGGAGATGCAGATCGCCCTCGGCACGCTCTTCGGGCGCCACCCCGGCATGGCCCTGGTCGGGGAGCCGGAGGACGTGCGCTGGCTGACCGTGCCGTTCCCCGCCTTCCGCGGGGTCGCGGAACTCCCCGTCGTTCTCGACCCGTCGTGACGGGGGAGGCCACGGCACCGGCGCGGGTGCGAGTGATTCGCCTGCTGCGCGTCCGGGAGGGAAGGGAAGCGGATTTCGTGGATGCCTACGAAGGCGTACGCGACGGCGCCGAGCGGTTTCCCGGACATCTGCGCGAACAGCTCTGCCGCTCCGTTGACGATCCCGGCCGGTGGTTGCTCACCAGTGAGTGGGAAAGCCTCGAAGCCATCGAACGGTGGCGCACCGACCCCGCTCACACCACCCTGGTCAGGCCGATGAACGCCTGTCTGCACGACGACCGGTGGACCGGGGTCTTCGAGATCGTGCCCGAGGGAGCTGGTGACCGAAGGCCGAGACAGGGCTGACCAGCATGTGACCGGCCGGTAAGGTCGGGTTCGTGCCGAAGCCGCTCAGTCTCTCCTTCGATCCGATCGCGCGCGCCGACGAACGCTGGAAACAGCGCTGGGGAAACGTGCCGTCCATGGCCGCGATCACCTCGATCATGCGTGCCCAGCAGATCCTCCTCGCCGAGGTCGACGCGGTGGTCAAGCCGTACGGGCTGACGTTCGCGCGTTACGAGGCGCTGGTGCTGCTCACCTTCTCCAAGTCGGGCGAGCTGCCGATGTCCAAGATCGGCGAGCGGCTCATGGTGCATCCCACGTCCGTGACGAACACCGTGGACCGGCTCGTGAAGTCGGGCCTCGTCGACAAGCGGCCCAACCCCAACGACGGGCGCGGCACCCTCGCCAGCATCACGGACAAGGGCCGCGAGGTGGTCGAGGCGGCCACCCGCGACCTGATGGCGATGGACTTCGGGCTCGGGGTCTACGACGCGGAGGAGTGCGCCGAGATCTTCGCGATGCTGCGGCCGCTGCGCATCGCCGCCGGGGACTTCCAGGAGGGGTGACCCGGGCCAAGATCTCCCGGAACGGGTCGTTACGCTCGACGGCATGAAAAAGAGCGTGCTGACCCGCTATCGCGTGATGGCCTACGTCACCGGCGTACTGCTGGTCCTGCTGACCTTCGGCATGATCGGCAAGTACGTGCTCGACCTGACCGGCGCGGCCGACTTCACGCGCGTCGTCAGCATCGCGCACGGCTGGCTCTACGTCGTGTACCTGATCTTCGCCTTCGACCTGGGCTCCAAGGCGAAGTGGCCGGTGGGCAAGCAGATCTGGGTGCTGCTCGCCGGGACCATCCCGACGGCCGCGTTCTTCGTGGAGCGCAAGATCAGCCACGAGCTCGAGGCCAGGGTCGCGGAGGGCTCGCCCGCGACCGCCAAGGCGTAACCGCACCGCCGTACGGACGAACGTACGGCGGTCTGCCATCGACATTTACTTGGACGTCCTAGTAAATTCGATGGTATGGACGCTGACGCCATCGAGGAAGGCCGCCGCCGCTGGCAGGCCCGGTACGACGCGGCGCGCAAGCGCGACGCCGACTTCACCACGCTCTCGGGCGATCCCGTGGAGCCGGTGTACGGACCCCGGCCAGGTGACAGGTACGAGGGATTCGAGCGGATCGGCTGGCCCGGGGAGTACCCCTTCACTCGCGGTCTGTACGCGACCGGCTACCGGGGGCGTACGTGGACCATCCGGCAGTTCGCCGGGTTCGGCAACGCCGAGCAGACCAACGAGCGCTACAAGATGATCCTCCGCAACGGCGGGGGCGGGCTCTCGGTCGCCTTCGACATGCCGACGCTCATGGGCCGCGACTCCGACGACCCGCGCTCGCTGGGCGAGGTCGGGCACTGCGGGGTCGCGATCGACTCGGCGGCCGACATGGAGGTCCTGTTCAAGGACATCCCGCTGGGTGACGTGACGACGTCCATGACCATCAGCGGACCTGCCGTGCCCGTCTTCTGCATGTACCTGGTCGCCGCCGAGCGGCAGGGCGTCGACCCGTCCGTCCTGAACGGCACGCTCCAGACGGACATCTTCAAGGAGTACATCGCCCAGAAGGAGTGGCTGTTCCAGCCGGAGCCGCACCTGCGGCTGATCGGCGACCTGATGGAGCACTGCGCGGCCGGCATCCCCGCCTACAAGCCGCTGTCCGTCTCCGGCTACCACATCCGCGAGGCCGGGTCGACGGCCTCGCAGGAACTGGCGTACACGCTGGCGGACGGCTTCGGGTACGTGGAGCTGGGGCTGTCGCGGGGTCTGGACGTCGACGTCTTCGCGCCCGGTCTGTCCTTCTTCTTCGACGCGCACGTCGACTTCTTCGAGGAGATCGCGAAGTTCCGGGCGGCCCGGCGGATCTGGGCCCGCTGGATGCGGGACGTGTACGGCGCGCGGTCCGAGAAGGCCCAGTGGCTGCGCTTCCACACGCAGACGGCGGGCGTCTCCCTCACCGCGCAGCAGCCGTACAACAACGTCGTACGGACGGCCGTGGAGGCGCTGGCGGCCGTGCTCGGCGGGACCAACTCGCTGCACACCAACGCCCTCGACGAGACCCTCGCGCTGCCCAGCGAGCAGGCGGCGGAGATCGCCCTGCGCACGCAGCAGGTGCTGATGGAGGAGACCGGCGTCGCCAACGTGGCGGATCCGCTGGGCGGTTCCTGGTACGTCGAGCAGCTGACGGACCGGATCGAGGCCGACGCCGAGAAGATCTTCGAACAGATAAGGGAGCGGGGGCTGCGGGCGCACCCCGACGGACAGCACCCGATCGGGCCGATCACCTCCGGGATCCTGCGGGGCATCGAGGACGGCTGGTTCACCGGCGAGATCGCGGAGTCGGCGTTCCGGTACCAGCAGGCGCTGGAGAAGGGCGACAAGAAGGTCGTCGGGGTGAACGTCCACACCGGCTCGGTGACCGGGGACCTGGAGATCCTGCGGGTCAGCCACGAGGTGGAGCGGGAGCAGGTCCGGGTGCTCGCGGAGCGGAAGGCCGGGCGGGACGACGCCCGGGTCCGTGCGGCGCTCGACGGCATGGTCGCCGCGGCGCGGTCGGACGCGAACATGATCGAGCCGATGCTGGAGGCGGTCCGCGCCGAGGCGACGCTCGGCGAGATCTGCGGGGTGCTGCGGGACGAGTGGGGGGTGTACACCGAGCCGGCCGGCTTCTGAGGCTCACTCATCGGTCGCTGACGACAGGAGGCCCTCCGTGGAGCCCATCACGGCAGGACTGCTCGTGCTTCGCCGCCGCGCTGGAGATGTGGCGGCGGCGGGCGGACGCGGAGGTCGCGTCAGGGTCCGGGGACGTGCGCAACGAGATCTCCGGCGGCACGCAGGGCACGGTGATCCAGGGCCGGGACATCCACGGCGGCGTCACCTTCGGTGGCGGTTCCTCCTGAGCGGCCCGCACGCCGGCGCCGCGGGCCGGCAGGTCTCAGCCGGCGGCCGTGTGCGCGGCTCCTGCCGCCAGTCCCCGGAGCAGCACCAGGGTGAAGCCGCGGACCCACTCCTCGTCGACCGGCTGCCCGCTCACCAGCGTGCGGTGGACCACCGCGCCCGCCACCATGTCGAAGATCAGGTCCGCGGTGCGGGACGCCGTGGCGGGGTCCGGTTCGGGCGGGAGCTCGCCTCTTTCCTGGGCTCGGGACCTGCCCTCCACGACCAGGCGCTTCTGGCGGTCGACCACCGAGGCGCGGATGCGTTCGCGCAGGGCGTCGTCGCGGGTGGCCTCCGCGACCACCGCCATCAGGCCGCTCTTCGCCTCCGGGCGGGCCAGGATGGCGGCGAACTGGAGGACGACGCCCTCGATGTCCGCGGCCAGTGAGCCGCTGTCCGGGAGCTCCAGTTCGTCGAAGAGCTCCGCGACCGCGTCGACGACCAGTTCGTTCTTGCCCGCCCAGCGGCGGTACAGCGTCGTTTTCGCAACCCCGGCGCGCGTCGCGACGTCTCCCAAAGTGAGCTTGGACCAGCCCAGTTCGACCAGCGCCGCCCGCGTCGCGGCCAGGATCGCGGCGTCCGCCGTGGCGCTGCGCGGGCGCCCGGTGCGGCTGACTGGGCTGCGACTCGGCATGACATGACCATAAACCGGCGTTTCCCGTGCGGCCGTGAGGGAGATCACCGGGGGGTGGTGTTCCGGCGGCGGGGTGGGGCATTACGCTACGACTCGTAGCGAAAGCTCGTGAGGGACGTACACGGGCTCGAGCGACCTGGCGTGGGGTGGGGACCCGGCGCCGAAGGGCACCCGACCGGCCCGGCTTTCACACCGTTTTTCACATGCGCGCGCAGTACGGGGGAGGATAGACGCATGCAGCCACGGAACATGTCCATGAGCGGAGTCGTCGACCTCGCCGCGGTGAAGGCGGCCCAGGAGGCCAAGGCGAAGGCGGAGCAGGCGCGTGCGCAAGCCGCCCGGGAGGGTGGCACGGGGGCGATCTCCCCGGCCGATCTCGTCATCGACGTCGACGAGGCGGGATTCGAGAGGGACGTCCTCCAGCGGTCCGCCGAGGTGCCCGTCGTCATCGACTTCTGGGCCGAGTGGTGTCAGCCCTGCAAGCAGCTGAGCCCGGTCCTGGAGCGGCTGGCCGTCGAGTACAACGGCCGCTTCCTGCTCGCCAAGATCGACGTCGACGCCAACCAGATGCTGATGCAGCAGTTCGGCATCCAGGGGATCCCGGCGGTGTTCGCGGTCGTCGCGGGGCAGGCGCTGCCGCTCTTCCAGGGGGCCGCGGGCGAGGCGCAGATCCGGCAGACGCTGGACCAGCTGGTGCAGGTCGCCGAGCAGCGCTTCGGCCTGACCGGTCTCGCCGTCGACCCCGAGGCCGAGCCGGGCGGTGGCGCCCAGGCGGCGCCCGAGCGGCCGGCCGGCCCTTACGACGCGCTCCTCGAAGCCGCCGTGCAGGCGCTGGATTCGGGCGACCTGAGCGGTGCCGTCCAGGCCTACAAGAACGTACTGAGCGAGGACCCGGGCAACGAGGAGGCCAAACTGGGCCTCGCCCAGGCCGAGTTGCTCCAGCGCGTGCAGGGCGTCGATCCGCAGCAGGTGCGCCGGGACGCGGCCGAGAAGCCGGCCGACGTGCAGGCGCAGATCGCCGCCGCCGACCTGGATCTGGTGGGCGGCCATGTGGAGGACGCCTTCGGCCGTCTCATCGAAACGGTGGGGCGTACGGTGGGTGACGACCGGGACACCGTACGGATGCGGCTGCTGGAGCTGTTCGAGGTGGTCGGACCCGAGGATCCGCGCGTGATCGCGGCCCGCAGGGCCCTGGCCCGGGCCCTGTTCTGACCAGTCGTTAAACACGCGGGCCTGTGGCGCCCATGTGAAAGATTTGCCGACAGAGCGTCACCGCGGCCGCGCTTTACCAAAACTTGGTAATCGCGGCCGCTGTTACTACGAGTAAGTCATGGGCGCTGATCTGTCGGTTTCTGTCCAGCGATCAACAGCTTTGTACCACCGTTCGGCACCACCCTGTGTCGTCGTCCGAGACCGGGGGGTCGTTGTTCGGTTATCCCGCCGTTACTAGCCAGTAACGAACCCCCTTGTGCGGGCGGCGAGAATGCACCACGATCGGCCACGCTCGGTCCATTCCCGTACCCCGGCAGCCGGTTGGGTCGCGGGACGTCCTGGGTCCCCACCGAGCAGAGCCGGCGGCAGTGGCGCCGGCTCTTGGACAGGGGGGTCTTCGCCCACCCGGCGAAGCCTGTCCAGCAGGGTTGTGCGTGATGCGTGTCAGGCGCGACCAGTGGTTGTCGCTCGGGGGTGATCGCCGGTGATTCGGGCGCTAGTTGCGCCGCCGAGTGCAGGCGCTCTCCTTCCCGAGGACGTAGCACTTCTCCCATCCCTGCACGGCTGAGCCGCGATTCGGGGCGAGCCAGGTCAGGAGATGTACGTCCGAGAAGGAGGAAATATGGAGTCCCAGGTGCGTGGCGGGACCAGATGGAAGCGGTTCGCTGTGGTGATGGTGCCCAGCGTCGCCGCCACGGCTGCGATAGGTGTCGCCCTCGCGCAGGGCGCTCTCGCCGCGTCGTTCAGTGTCTCCGGGCAGTCGTTCAAGGTCACGACCGACCAGCTCGTCGGTACGGGCTTCTCGCAGTACGGCGCCCTCGACGAGGGTTACACGATGGACGGCAAGAAGGCCGTCCACCCGGTCGCCGTCTCGTCGTTCAAGCAGGCGACGATCAAGAACCTGTGCCAGTCGGTCGTCACCCCGAACATTCCGGTGCTCGGGAACGTCAGCCTGATCCTGCGCGCGGGTCAGGGTGCGAAGCCGGTGGAGGCCCAGAACCTCTACATCGACGTCGCCGACCTCAGTGCCGACGCGACGTTCGAGAACATCGACATCGGTGTGGCCGCCAAGGACGCCAACAAGGGTCCGGCCATGAGGAAGGGCGAGACGGCGAACCCGTACGGCTTCGCCCAGCAGGCCGACAAGGCGACCCTGTCCGACGTGAAGCAGACGGCGTGGGCGACCACCGCCGGAACCTTCAAGCTCAGCGGCCTGAAGATGTCGCTGTCGACGGGTGTCAAGGAGTGCTACTAAGCACTCGATGACGGGCGGGGGAGCCGGTGGCGCCCCCGCCCGTCCACCTCTCCGGCCGGGCCTTCACGGACGGCCCACATCACCACCACAGCAACGCCGTACCAGGGAGCTGTTTTTCCATGAGCGCCGAGACCCCTGCCGCAGACGGCCAGTTCACTCTCCGGAGGCAGCAGTTCCGCGCCTGGCGGGGTACGCGGCCGTTCTGGGCCGGGCTGTTCGTCCTGCTCAGCGGACTGCCCATCGCCTACTTCCCGTACGCGAACCTCCAGATCGGTCACCTGACGCTGGCGATGGCGACCACCGCGGGTGCCGGTTCCCTGATCATCGGCGTGCTGCTCGTCGTGCTGGGCGTCAGTCTCTGGTTCCAGAAGCACGTCCGCGTCTTCGCGGGTGTCGCGGCGATCCTGCTGGCGCTGGTGTCCATCCCCGTGTCCAACCTCGGCGGCTTCCTCATCGGCTTCCTCCTCGCCCTCGTGGGCGGGGCGATGGCCGTGGCCTGGGCGCCGGGCCCGGCGCCGGCGGGGCAGCTCGCCGGCCACGCGACGACGGGCACGGGCGAGGCTCCCGGCGGCACGGACCACGACACCACGGTGCTGCGGCCCGTGGACGGGGTGGGCGAGCCGAACGATCTGTCAGGAACGAACCCGGCCAACGGGGCGAACGGGAGGCACAGTGCCGGCTGACGAGGTGACCCACGGGACTGATGTGGAGGCGTCCCGTGTGAGAACCGGGCCGCGCCACGCGGCACCCAAGAAGCCGCTGTTCACCAGGTTCAACAGGCCCGCGGGCAAGGCGATAGCCATGGCCGCGATGCCGACGGCGGTCCTCATGGGCATGGGCTTCACATCCACGCTCGCCATCGCCGACAGCGACACCCCGGCGACGCCGACGTCGAAGAGCCTGACGGCCGACGAGTACAAGGACTGCGTGGCGGCCCTGGAGGACGCCAAGAACCCCAAGGACGACGACTCCGCCTCGCCGACGCCGTCCCCCTCGGCGAGCGACGGCTCGAAGGACGACGACGCCGGCAAGGACGAGACGGCTCCCACGCCGTCCCCCTCGTCCGGCGGGGGCGGCACGGGCGCGGACAAGGACGACTCCTCTTCGTCGGATTCAGGTTCCGGCGACGAGGCCGCGCCAAAGCCGAGCCCGTCCACCAGCGCGTCCGCCGAGGACGACTCGGCCGCCACCCCGTCCCCGTCGCCGTCCGAGAGCGGCGGCAACCTGCTGGAGGACATCGGCGACGCCATCGGGGGCATCTTCAACGGCGGGAACAAGGCCGGCGCGAGCCCGAGCCCCACCCCGTCCGCCTCCGCGTCCGAGAACACCGGCACCACGGGCGACGACGCCGCCGGCACGGTGAAGGACACGGCCGAGAAGGCCGCCGGCACGGCCGAGGACACCGTCAAGGACACCACCGACAAGGCGTCCGAGACGGCACAGGACACCGGCAAGGCCGTCGACAAGGCGGCGGAGCGAGCCGGGAAGGTGGCCCAGGAGGCCGGGAAGGCGGCCGAGGAGGCCGGGCAGGCCACCGCCTCGCCCAGCCCGTCCCCGAGCTCCTCCACGGACGCCGAGGACTGCCCGGCCGCCACGGACGCCGAGGGCGGCGTCGACAACAAGGTGCCGCTGCCGGACGACCCGTGGTTCCTCAACGCCAGCTCGCTGACGCTGAAGGGCGCCGACTACAAGGGCGTCGTCGAGGTGCGCACCGCCAACGGCACCGTCAAGAAGGTCCTGAAGTACGTCATCTCCGGCGGCACCGACATCGGCGACCTCCACCAGACGGTCAAGGACAAGCAGTCGGGCAAGACCTACCACGTGCAGGCGGCCAAGGGCTCGACGTCCACGATCCGCGACGGCGACACGGTGATGTACACCGAGAGCATCTCCGGCAACCTGCTCGGACTGATCCCGATCACGTTCGACCCGGAGCACCCGCCGCCGCTGAACATCCCGCTGATCTACTTCACCAACGTGAAGGTCCAGCAGGCCGGCCAGTTCGGCGGGACGCTCCACGTGCCCGGGCTGCACAACTACATCACCGACTGAGCGCCTCTCAAGGCCCGTTCGGGAGCCGCACACACTGAGGGCGCCCCCTGGAATCCAGGGGGCGCCCTCAGTGCCGTACACGGGCCCTCAGGCCCTTTCAGTCAGCTCTTGACGGCGCCCAGGTGGTGGACGCGCACCATGTTGGTGGTGCCGGGGACACCGGGGGGCGAGCCGGCCGTGATGACCACGATGTCGCCCTCGTTGAAGCGGTTCAGCTTCACCATCTCCTGGTCCACCAGGTCGACCATCTCGTCGGTGCTGTTCACGAACGGCACGACGTGCGGCTCCACACCCCAGCTGAGCGCCAGCTGGTTGCGGGTGGACTCGTCCGTGGTGAAGGCGATGATCGGCTGGACGGCGCGGTAGCGGCACAGCCGGCGTGCGGTGTCACCGGACTGGGTGAAGGCCACCAGGCCCCGGCCGCCGAGGAAGTCGGCGATCTCGCAGGCCGCACGGGCCACCGAACCGCCCTGCGTACGCGGCTTCTTGCCCGGGACGAGCGGCTGCAGGCCCTTGGACATCAGCTCCTGCTCGGCCGCGGTGACGATCTTCGACATCGTCTTGACGGTCTCGATCGGGTACGCGCCCACGCTCGACTCGGCGGACAGCATCACCGCGTCGGCGCCGTCCAGGATCGCGTTGGCCACGTCGGAGGCCTCGGCGCGGGTCGGACGGGAGTTGGTGA
Source organism: Streptomyces sp. NPDC006235 (assembly GCF_040613735.1). NCBI lineage: Bacteria > Bacillati > Actinomycetota > Actinomycetes > Kitasatosporales > Streptomycetaceae > Streptomyces > Streptomyces sp. NPDC006235. The sequence continues at coordinate 34,103 of NZ_JBEXSR010000008.1, read as the reverse complement.
TCATCGACTCCATCATCTGGGTCGCCACGATCACCGGCTTGGCGTTGCGCCGGCACAGCTCGATCAGGCGCTTCTGCACCATGGGGACCTTCTCGAGCGGGTACTCGACGGCGAGGTCACCACGGGCGACCATCACGCCGTCGAACGCCATCACGACGTCCTCCATGTTCTGCACCGCCTGCGGCTTCTCCACCTTGGCGATGACCGGGACGCGGCGGCCCTCCTCGTCCATGATGCGGTGCACGTCCTGGACGTCCTTGGCGTCCCGGACGAACGACAGCGCGACCAGGTCGCAGCCCATGCGGAGCGCGAAGCGGAGGTCCTCGACGTCCTTCTCGCTCAGCGCGGGCACGTTGACGGCCGCGCCGGGCAGGTTGATGCCCTTGTGGTCGGAGATGACGCCGCCCTCGATGACGATCGTCTTCACCCGGTGGCCCTCGACCTCGGTGACCTTCAGCTCGACGTTGCCGTCGTTGATGAGGACCTGGTCGCCCTTGGTCACGTCGCCGGGCAGGCCCTTGTAGGTCGTCCCGCAGATCGTCTTGTCGCCGGGGACGTCCTCGGTGGTGATGGTGAACTCGTCACCGCGGACCAGCTCCACGGGACCCTCGGCGAAGGTCTCCAGACGGATCTTGGGGCCCTGGAGGTCGGCGAGGACCCCGATGGCCCGGCCGGTCTCCTTGGCGGCGGCACGGACCCGGTCGTACCGGCCCTGGTGCTCGGCGTGCGAGCCGTGGCTGAAGTTGAAGCGGGCCACGTTCATGCCGGCTTCGATCAACGCGACAAGCTGCTCGTGGGAGTCGACCGCGGGGCCGAGAGTACAGACGATTTTCGAACGGCGCATGGGGGCGATCCTATCGGTTTGTTTCGCAACGGAATATTCCGTCTGGCGGAAAATACAAAAGGGCGGGATGCCGCTCAGGTGTGATTCCCCGAACCAATTACCAGCGCGTAGGTCTGTGTCGCGATCTCCAATTCCTCGTCAGTAGGGACCACCGCCACCGCGACCCGGGCGCCCTCGGGCGAGATCAGCCGCGCCTCGTCGCCGCGTACGGCGTTGCGCTCGCCGTCCACCGCGAGGCCCAGCTCCTCCAGGCCCGCCAGGGCGGCCTCCCGCACGGGCGCGGCGTTCTCGCCGACGCCGGCGGTGAAGACCACCGCGTCCACCCGTCCGAGTACGGCGTAATAGGCGCCGATGTACTTCTTCAGACGGTGAATGTAGATGTCGAACGCCAGCTCCGCCTGCTCGTCGCCCTCGTCGACGCGGCGGCGGATCTCCCTCATGTCGTTGTCGCCGCACAGTCCGACCAGACCGCTCTTCTTGTTGAGAAGAGTGTCGATCTCGTCGGCGGACATTCCACCAACACGCATCAAATGGAAGATGACGGCCGGGTCCATGTCTCCCGACCGCGTACCCATCACGAGCCCCTCCAAGGGCGTCAGTCCCATGGAGGTGTCCACGCAGCGACCGCCCCTGACGGCCGAGGCCGATGCCCCGTTGCCCAGGTGCAGCACGATCACGTTCGTCTCGGCGGGGTCCTTGCCGAGCAGTTCGGCGGTGGCCCGGGAGACGTACGCGTGGGACGTGCCGTGGAAGCCGTAGCGCCGGATGCGGTGCTCGTCGGCCGTCTTGACGTCGATCGCGTAGCGGGCGGCCGACTCGGGCATCGTGGTGTGGAAGGCGGTGTCGAAGACCGCGACCTGCGGCAGGTCCGGGCGCAGGGACTGCGCCGTGCGGATGCCGGTGAGGTTGGCCGGGTTGTGCAGCGGGGCGACCGGGATGAGCCGCTCGATCTCGGCGAGCACGGCGTCGTCGATCACGGTCGGCTCGGTGAAGGACTTGCCGCCGTGCACCACCCGGTGCCCGATCGCGGCCAGTTCGGGCGAGTCCAGGCCGAGGCCGTCCTTGGCGAGCTCCTCGGCGACGGCCTTCAGGGCGGCGTCGTGGTCGGCGATCGCCCCGCCGCGCTCCCGGCTCTCGCCGCCGGCCGGGGTGTGCTTCAGCCGGGAGGTCTGCTCGCCGATGCGCTCGACCAGACCCACCGCCAGCCGGCTGTTGCCGCGCATGTCGAGCAGCTGGTACTTCACCGACGACGAGCCGGAGTTGAGGACGAGGACGCGGGTGGCACTCACTGGGCGGTTGCCTTCTCGTTCGGGGACGGGGCGGGGGTCTGGGCCTGGATCGCCGTGATGGCGACCGTGTTGACGATGTCCTGGACGAGGGCGCCCCGGGACAGGTCGTTGACCGGCTTGCGCAGGCCCTGCAGCACCGGGCCGACGGCGATCGCGCCGGCCGAGCGCTGCACGGCCTTGTAGGTGTTGTTGCCGGTGTTCAGGTCGGGGAAGATCAGCACGCTCGCCTGCCCGGCGACCTCGGAGCCGGGCAGCTTGGTCGCCGCGACCGACGGCTCCACGGCGGCGTCGTACTGGATCGGGCCCTCGATCCTCAGGTCGGGCCGGCGCGTGCGCACCAGCTCGGTGGCCTCGCGGACCTTGTCGACGTCGGCGCCCGAGCCGGAGGTCCCCGTGGAGTACGACAGCATGGCGATCCGCGGCTCCACGCCGAACTGCTCGGCCGTGGTCGCCGACTGGATGGCGATGTCGGCGAGCTGCTGGGCGTTCGGGTCCGGGTTGACCGCGCAGTCGCCGTAGACGAGGACCTTGTCGGCCAGGCACATGAAGAACACCGACGAGACGATGTCGGCGTCCGGCTTGGTCTTGATGATCTCGAAGGCCGGGCGGATGGTCGCGGCCGTGGAGTGCACCGAGCCGGACACCATGCCGTCGGCGAGGCCCTCCTGCACCATCAGCGTGCCGAAGTAGTTCACGTCCGAGACCACGTCGTACGCCAGCTCCACGGTGACGCCCCGGTGGGCCCGCAGGGCCGCGTACTTCTCGGCGAAGGCGTCGCGCAGGTCGGAGGTGGCCGGGTCGATCAGCTGGGACTCGCCGAGGTCGATGCCGAGGTCGGCGGCCTTCTTGCGGATCTGGTCGACCGGGCCGAGCAGGGTCAGCTCGCACACGCCCCGGCGCAGCAGCACCTCGGCGGCGTGCAGCACGCGCTCCTCGGTGCCCTCGGGCAGGACGACCCGGCGCAGGTCGGAGCGGGCCTGCTCCAGCAGCTTGTGCTCGAACATCATCGGTGTCACGCGGTCGCTGCTCGGGGCGGAGACGCGTCGGGCGAGGTCGGCGGTGTCGGCGTACCGCTCGAACAGGCCGAGCGCCCGCTCCGCCTTGCGCGGGGTGGCCGCGTTGAGCTTGCCCTCCAGGGAGAACAGCTGCTCGGCGGTGGGGAAGCTGGTGCCGGCCACCGACAGCACCGGGGTACCGGGCGCGAGCCGGTCGGCGAGCGTGAGGATGTGGCCGGCGGGCACCTCGTCCAGGGTGAGCAGCACGCCCGCTATCGGCGGGGTGCCGGCGCTGTGCGCGGCGAGCGCGCCGACGACCAGGTCGGCCCGGTCGCCCGGGGTGACGACGAGGCAGCCCGGGGTCAGGGCGCCCAGGAAGTTCGGCAGCATCGCGCCGCCGAAGACGAAGCCGAGCACGTCCCGGGCCAGGCCCGAGTCGTCGCCGAGGACCACCTTGGCGCCGAGGGTGTGGCCGATCTGCGAGACGGTCGGGGCGGACAGCGCGGGCTCGTCGGGCAGGACGTAACAGGGCACGGGGAGCCGGGAGTCGAGCTGGCCGGCGATCTCGTCGCGGTCCTCGCGGGCCACCCGGTTGGTGACCATGGCCAGGACGTCGCAGCCCAGCGTGTCGTAGGCGCGGTAGGCGTTGCGCGTCTCGGCGAGCACCGACTCGACGGTCTGCTTGCGGCCGCCCACGACCGGGATCACGGACGCGCCGAACTCGTTCGCCAGCCGGGCGTTGAGCGACAGCTCGTCCGGGAGCTGTGTGCCGGCGTAGTCGGTGCCGAGGACCAGGACCACGTCGAAGTCGCGGGCGACCAGGTGGAAGCGGTCGACGAGCGTGGACACCAGCTCGTCCGTGCCGGCCTCGGCCTGGAGGGCGGACGCCTCGTGGTAGTCCATGCCGTAGACGGTTGCCGGGTCCTGGGCGAGCCGGTAGCGGGCGCGCAGCAGCTCGAAGAGGCGGTCGGGCCCGTCGTGGACCAGGGGGCGGAACACACCGACCCGGTCCACCTGCCGGGTGAGGAGCTCCATGACCCCCAGTTCGACGACCTGGCGGCCGTCGCCGCGGTCGATGCCGGTCACGTACACGCTGCGGGTCACGCGCGCTCTCCGTTTCGTCTCGAATGGGGGTACACATCAAGCGGTACACATCAAGCCAACGGCTATCCAGCCACGGGCACAAAAATCGCCCACCGAGGTGAGCAGAACCCTCTTGACAATACCTCCGCCGATAGATAAGGCGCCCGTCAGCCTCGGGGTGCGACGCCGGGCTGGGGAGCGTGAAACAATCGGCAGAGGCTCACCGGTATCAACAGCGAGCAGGAGACACAGCACGATGCGTATCGGAGTTCTCACCGCAGGCGGCGACTGCCCCGGCCTGAACGCCGTGATCCGGTCGGTCGTGCACCGGGCGGTCGACAATTACGGCGACGAGGTCATCGGCTTCGAGGACGGTTACTCGGGCCTGCTGGACGGCCGCTACCGCGCCCTCGACCTGAACGCGGTCAGCGGCATCCTGGCCCGCGGCGGCACGATCCTCGGGTCGTCCCGGCTGGAGCGCGACCGGCTCCGAGAGGCCTGCGAGAACGCCTCCGACATGATCCACGAGTTCGGCATCGACGCGCTGATCCCGATCGGCGGCGAGGGCACGCTGACGGCGGCCCGCATGCTGTCCGACGCGGGTCTGCCGGTGGTCGGCGTCCCGAAGACGATCGACAACGACATCTCGTCGACCGACCGCACCTTCGGCTTCGACACGGCGGTCGGCGTCGCCACCGAGGCGATGGACCGTCTGAAGACCACCGCCGAGTCCCACCAGCGGGTGATGGTGGTGGAGGTCATGGGACGCCACGCGGGCTGGATCGCGCTGGAGTCCGGCATGGCGGCCGGTGCGCACGGGATCTGTCTGCCGGAGCGGCCGTTCGACCCCGCCGACCTCGTGAAGATGGTCGAGGAGCGCTTCGCCCGCGGCAAGAAGTTCGCGGTCGTCTGCGTCGCCGAGGGCGCCCACCCCGCCGACGGCACCATGGACTACGGCAAGGGCGCCATAGACAAGTTCGGCCACGAGCGGTTCCAGGGCATCGGCACGGCACTCGCCCACGAGCTGGAGCGACGGCTCGGCAAGGAGGCCAAGCCGGTCATTCTCGGCCACGTCCAGCGCGGCGGCTCACCCACCGCGTACGACCGCGTGCTCGCCACGCGGTTCGGCTGGCACGCGGTGGAGGCCGCGCACCAGGGGCAGTTCGGCAGGATGACCGCGCTGCGCGGGACGGACATCGTGATGGTGCCGCTCGCGGAGGCCGTGACCGAGCTGAAGACGGTCCCGAAGGACCGCATGGACGAGGCCGAGTCGGTCTTCTAGAGCGGCCGGCCGGCCGGATCGGGGCCGGGCTAGGCCGGGCTCTTCTGGATCCGCGTCCAGAAGTGCTCGACGATCCGGTCGAGGAAGTCCCGTGCCGCGTCGCCGGCGTCGCTGCTGCCGCCGCCCCAGCTCAGGGTGGCGGCCATGTGCCCCTGGTAGTCCTGGTGCAGCCCCTGGAGGGCGCCTTCCAGGAAGGGGCGGTCCAGGGGCACGACCTTGGCCACCGGGCGCACGTAGGCCTGCCAGCGGGTGGTGACGGCGTTGCGCAGCAGTTCGCCGAGCTTGGCGTCGCGGCCCGTGACGGTGACGAAGTCGGGCAGGCGCAGGCCGAGCAGATCGGCGAGGGCGGCGGACTGGCGGTCGGTGCCGCGCCAGGTGTCGGTCTCCTCCATCCGCAGGTAGGCGTGGAGTTCGTGTCCCACGGCGCGGGCCACGTCCTCGGGGGCGAAACCGCGGGCGATGCGGTGCTCGCGCAGGGTGCGGGGTCTGCCGATGAGTTCGCCGGGCGAGCACCACAACACCCCTGCGAGTGCGGTGAGTTCGGAGCCGGAGGGGGCCGCCGCCCCGCGTTCCCAGGCCCTGACGTGGTCCGGGGTGATGTGGGGGTGCCCGTAGGAGACGCGTATGTCGTGGGCGACGTGCTCGGGTGTCATGCCGAGGGCCGCGCGCAGCCGGCGGGCGGCGGGGGCGTTGAAGGGCGGGGGTGTCGGGGTGGCGGGCACGGAGTGGGGTGCGGGCTGGCTCGGGCGGGCTGAAGGTCGGCGCACGGGCCACAAGTTAGGGGTGCGGGGCAGTGGTGACTACGGTCTGTTCGGCCAGGATCACGGATTGTAGGAAGCTACGGCTACCGGCGGGTTCGACCGGGGCTGAAGATCGTCTGTCGGCCAGGGAGCGCGAGCGGCGAGGATGGCGCCGGGCCTGGCGAGCGTGGGCCCGGAAAGGCGGCCACTCGGATGAACGGCAAGCTCAAGGGGCATATTCGCGAGCGTCTCCTCGCGACGAACTTCTGGCATCTCGCGACGGTGGGTGCGGACGGTGCGCCCCAGGTGTCGCCCATGTGGGCGGACATCGAAGGGGAGTACGTCATGGTCAACACGTCCGTCGGGCGGGTGAAGGAAGAGAACCTGCGGCGCAATCCGTACGTTTCGCTGTCCCATCACGACCCCTCCAACCCGTACGACCGGGCCGAGATCCGGGGGAAGGTCGTCCGGTTCGTGGAGGGCGAGGAGGCGGAGCGGGCGATGGACCGGCTCGCGCGGAAGTACCTCGGGGAGGACCGGTATCCATGGCTGCTGCCCGGGGAGCGCCGGGTGATGCTGCTGATCGAGCCGACGCGGGTGCGGAGGCTGGAGGGTGTGGAGCCGTTCCGGGCGGGGGTCCTGCCGGACGGGACGGCCGAGGCGGCCGACGGGGCGGCCGACGGGGCGGCCGGCTGAGGGGCGCAGTGCGCGGCTGGGCGGGTGGCGGTGCCGGGGCGCTGTGCCCGGGCGGCCGGGCGCCCGCAGGGTCGTGGGGGCGGGTCGGACAGGTCCGGCCCGCCCCCCTCGCTCGCGGTGCCGCGGCTGCTCTACTCGCCAAGTGACGCCGCGATACGGACGGCGGTCTTCTCGCCCGCTCGCTGTTTGATCAAGCCTTCCTTGGCGGCCGCGCGGAGCCTGACGTCCGTGCCGGCCTCCCCGCTTCTTGTCACCAGCGCGGTGACCACCACGGGATTCAGGCCGCCGAAACCACCGCCGGCGACGACTCGGATCGTTTCCTGGTCCACGCCGTGCTCGACCTGCACGGACCCGCCTGCTCGTCCGGCTCGGCCGAGCACTTCGGTGACACGCTTGACGGCATCGTCGAACGGCAAGGGCATGACGAGGCCGATCTCATGGACGTTCTTCCTCAGTGCCTTGGCGACGAGCCGGGTCGCGCGACCGCTGCCGCCGCTCGCCGCGCCCAGAGCGGCGAGCTCGGCAGCAAGGATCTCGTCCTCGCTCTGGTCCATCGCCCCCACCCCTTCGGTCATGTGAGCCGGCTTCACGCCGCGGACATCTCTGCTGTCCTGCGCGCGGCTCATCGTAGGCCCGCGCGAATCCGTGATCACCCGGCCATTGACCCGGCACGTTCACCCACTTAGCCTCCATCTTCATACGTGGACGCCGTCTGCATATAGGGATGGGACACCGGTTCAAAGGGGAACTGCCTTGCCTCTGCTCGTAGTCGGGATCAGCGTTCTGGTTCTGCTCCTGCTCATGACCAGGCTGAAACTGAACGGCTTCGCGGCCCTGCTGCTCGTGGCGGTCGGGGTCGCACTCGTCCAGGGGATTCCGGTGGCGACCATCCCGGACGTCCTCTCCGAGGGCATCGGGGACCAGATCGGCGACACCATGCTGACGATCGGACTCGGTGCCATGGTCGGCCGGGTGATGGGGGACGCGGGCGCCGCGCAGCGGATAGCCGGCAAGCTCCTCGACGCGTTCGGACCGCGCTGGGTCCAGGTCGCCATGGTGGTCACGTCCATGCTGATCGGCGTGACCATGTTCTACGAGGTCGCGTTCGTCATCATCGTGCCCATCGCGTTCACCCTGGTCAGGGTCACCGGCGCGAAGCTGCTGTGGGTCGGGCTGCCGATGTCCATCGCCCTGTCCACCATGCACAGCTTCCTCCCGCCGCACCCCGGCCCCACCGCCGTCGCCGCGACCTTCCACGCCTCCGTCGGACTCACGCTGTTCTACGGCCTGTTCGTCGCCGTGCCCGCCGGTGCGCTGATCGCCCTGACCTGGCCCCGTCTTCCGTTCGTCGCGCGGTTGACGCCGGCCATCCCCAAGGGTCTGGTCAGCGAGCGCGAGTTCACCGACGAGGAGATGCCGGGCCTCGGCTGGTCGCTGGTCGTGGCGATGTTCCCCGTCGTGCTGATCGTGGCCGCGGCCGTGACCGACATGGCCGCCTCGGGCGACAGCCCGTTCCTGCACTTCGTCGCCTTCGTCGGGTCGGCGCCGATCGCCCTGCTGCTGACCCTGTGTCTGGCGGTGTGGGCGTTCGGGCCGCGGATCGGGCGCAGCCTGAGCGACGTCGGTGCCTCCTGCGGCTCGGCGGCCCAGGCGATGGCGATGATCCTGCTGGTGATCGGCGCGGGCGGGGCCTTCAAGAACGTCCTCGTCGAGGGCGGGATCTCCGATTACATCAAGGACGTCACCGACGGCTGGTCCATCTCGCCGATCGTCCTCGCCTGGCTCGTCGCCGTCATCCTGCGCATCGCGCTGGGCTCGGCCACGGTCGCCGTCGTCACGGCCTCCGGGGTGGCGCTGCCGCTGCTGGCGGGCAGCGGGGTGCACCCGGAGGTCATGGTGCTCGCCGTCGCCTGCGGCTCCATCGCCTTCTCCCACGTCAACGACCCCGGGTTCTGGCTGTTCAAGGAGTACTTCAACCTGTCCGTCGTCGAGGCGATCAAGGTCCGTACGTCCTATACGACCGTGCTCGCCGTGCTCGGGCTGGGCGGGGTGCTCGTCGTGGAGCGGGTCCTCGACGTCTTGAGTCTGTGAACCGTGTGCCGGTCCGTGAATTTGGTTTCTGAGAAAGGACATGTGATGAGCAGCAGGCAGCAGCCGACCGTCACGGGGTTCTCCGTCTACCCCGTGGCGGGCCGGGACAGCATGGAGCTGAACCTCTCCGGCGCGCACGGTCCGTACTTCACCCGCAATGTCGTCGTCCTCACCGACTCCGAGGGGCGGACCGGGCTGGGGGAGGTGCCCGGCGGGGAGAAGATCACGCAGACGCTCCGGGACGCCGAGTCGCTGGTCGTCGGGGCGAAGGTGGGCGACTACAAGCGGGTGCTGCGCGAGATCGGTGAGCGGTTCGCCGACCGGGACGCCGGGGGGCGGGGCGCCCAGACCTTCGACCTGCGGACCACGGTCCATACGGTGACCGCGGTCGAGTCGGCGCTGCTCGATCTTCTCGGGCAGCATCTGGACGTGCCGGTGGCTGCGCTGCTGGGTGACGGGCAGCAGCGGGACTCCGTGCGGGTGCTGGGGTACCTCTTCTACGTCGGTGACCCGGACCGGACGGATCTGGAGTACGTCCGCGAGCCCGACTCGTCCGTCGAGTGGTACCGGGTGCGGCACGAGGAGGCGCTGTCGCCGGAGGCGATCGTGCGGCAGGCGGAGGCGGCCTACGAGCACTACGGGTTCCGGGACTTCAAGCTCAAGGGGGGTGTGCTGGCGGGGGCCGAGGAGGTCGCGGCGGTGCGTGCGCTCAAGCGGCGGTTTCCGGAGGCCCGGATCACCCTCGACCCGAACGGGGCGTGGTCCCTGCGCGAGGCGGTGGAGCTGTGCCGGCCGCTGGTCGGCACGCTGGCGTACGCCGAGGATCCCTGCGGGGCGGAGGGCGGTTACTCCGGGCGGGAGATCCTCGCGGAGTTCCGGCGGGCCACGGGTTTGCCCACGGCGACGAACATGATCGCGACGGACTGGCGTCAGATGGCCCATGCGCTGGCACTCCAGTCGGTCTCCATTCCGCTGGCCGACCCGCACTTCTGGACCATGCAGGGGTCGGTGCGGGTGGCGCAGTTGTGCAACGCGATGGGGCTGACGTGGGGGTGCCACTCCAACAACCACTTCGACATCTCGCTGGCGATGGTGACGCACTGCGGGGCGGCGGCGCCGGGGGAGTACAACGCGCTGGACACGCACTGGATCTGGCAGGAAGGGCTGGAGCAGTTGACTGTCTCCCCGCCCCGCATCGTGGCCGGGGAGATCGCCGTCCCGGACGCGCCGGGGCTGGGTGTCGAACTCGACATGGACCGGCTGCTGGCGGCGCACGAGCTGTACCGGGAGAAGGGGGTGGGGGCGCGGGACGATGCGGTGGGGATGCGGTATCTGGTGCCGGGGTGGGAGTTCGACGGCAAGCGGCCGTGTCTGGTGCGGTGATCGCCGGGTGGTGCGGGTGCCTGCGGCGGCCTGCCCCTGGTTCGGTGGGGGTGCGCGTAGCGCCTACCGGGGTGCGGTGGGTCGGGGCCGCGCCGGGGGGTGTCCGTCCTCGGAACGGCGCGATGGGGTTGCGTACCGACTCGCTGTCCGTTGACGCGCCAACCGCTGCGGGCGGACACCCCCGACAGGTCCCCTTCCGTGCGTACGCGGGTGCGGGTGGGTCTCGCCTCAGCTGCGGGCAGTCGTGCCTCCCCCGGTGCCTTAAGGGCCTGGGAGGTGCCCCCAGGGCGGCACGGGTGGGCGCAGCGGCACCTCGTCGCGCCGAGCCGCGCACCCACCCGGCCGCGGGGTGAACGCCGGTCAGCCCTTCACCGCCCCTCCCAGTGCGAAGCCCCCTCCCAGGCGCCGGGCGATCAGGACGTACAGAAGGATCACCGGGGTCGAGTAGACGACCGAGAACGCCGCCAGTTGCCCGTACGCCACCATCCCCCGGTTTCCGAAGAAGTCGTTGATGCTGACGGACGCCGGCATCTGGTCGGGGGTGAGCAGGAGCATGAAGGGGACGAAGAAGTTGCCCCACATCATGACGAAGGAGAAGACCGTCACGACGGCCACGCCCGGGCCCATCAGGGGTAGCACGATGCGGAGCAGGGACTGGAGGGACGACGCCCCGTCGGTCCAGGCCGCCTCCTCCAGTTCCTTCGGAACGCCGTCCATGAAGTTCTTCATCAGCCAGATGGCGTACGGCAGTTGGGACGCGGCGAAGAAGAAGATCGTGCCCTGCATGGTGTCGATGAGGTCCACTCGGACGAAGAGCGCGTAGACCGGGACCATGATCGCCGTGATGGGCAGGCTCGTCGCGAAGAGGATCGTGAGGAGGAACGGGCGGTTGAAGCGGGAGCGGAAGCGGGAGAGTGGGTAGGCGGCCAGGGCCGCGCAGATCACCGTGAGCGCCGTCGCGCTGCCGCACAGGATCAGGCTGTTGAGGAGGGGGGTGAAGGTGATCTCGGGGGTGAGGATCGCGTCGAAGTTGTCCAGGGTGAGGCCGTCGGGTGTCTTGACCCGGAGGTCGGCGTGAGGGTCCAGGGAGGACAGGACGACCCAGGCGAGGGGGAGGACGAAGGCCGCGGCGAGCACCAGGAGGCCCGCGTCCGCGGCCAGGCGGCGGGCCGTGCGGCGGGAGGCGAGGGTGACGGCCATGACGGTCAGACCTCCGTCCGGAGCAGGCGCAGGTAGACGAGGGAGAAGAGGGAGCCGACCAGGAGGAGCAGCAGGGCCACCGCCGTGCCGTAGCCGATCAGGCTGTTCTGGAAGGCCTGCTCGTACATGAAGAGGGGGAGTGTCTGGCTCTTGCCGCCCGGACCGCCTCTCGTCATCACCCAGATCAGGCCGAAGACCGAGAGGGTCTGCAGGGTGTTGAGCATCAGGTTCGTGGCGATGGAGCGGCGGATCATGGGCAGGGTGATGTGCCACATGCGGCGCCAGCCCCCGGCCCCGTCCACCTCGGCGGCCTCGGTGATCTCCTGGGGGATCTCGTTGAGCGCGGCCGAGTAGACCAGCATCGAGAAGGCCGTGCCCCTCCAGACGTTGGCGAAGGACACCGCCAGGATCGGCAGGGTGAACAGCCAGTTCTGGGAGGGCAGGTGGAGCCAGTCCAGGAGGGCGTTCAGGGTGCCCTCGCGGCGGAAGAAGGCGTAGAGGAGGAAACCGGCGACGACCTCCGGCAGGACCCACGCCGTGACGACGATGCCGCCGGTGAGCGTGCGGACCGGTTTCGACGCGCGCTGCATCAGCGCCGCCAGGGCGAGACCCAGCGTGTTCTGCCCGACGAGGGACGACAGGACCGTGAACACCAGGGTCAGCCATACGGCGTTGAGGAACGCCTCGTCCCGGACGGCCCGGGTGAAGTTCTCGAAGCCGACGAACGAGTCCTCGGCCTGGCCGGTGAGCTGGAGGTCGGTGAAGGCGATGGAGACGCAGTAGGCGATCGGACCGGCGAGGAAGAGGAGCAGGAGGACGACGGCGGGCGTGAGGGGGAGAGCCCGGACGAGTGCACCCGGGCCCCGCCGGTGGCGGCGGGGGGCCGTGGGGCCGGGCGCTTTGCCGAGGCCGGTGTGCGGTGCTGTGGTGGTCATCGGGGCGCACCCGTCGCCTATCGCTCGACGACCTGGCTGTCCGTGGCGTCCTTCAGGGCGTCCACGTAGTTCTCCGCCGCCTCGTCCACCGACATGTCGCCCGTCGTCACGCCCTCCATGGCCTCCTGGATGGCCGTGGAGACCTTGGGGTAGGCCGGGTAGGCGGGGCGGTAGTGGGTGTGCCGGACCAGGTCGGTGAAGAACTTGGTGCCGGGCTGGGCGGTGGCGTACGCGGGGTCCTTCGCCACGTCCTCGCGGACCGCGATGCCGGAGTTGGCGACGTACCACTTCCGTGCGTTGGTCTTGGTCTGCATCGTCTTGATGAACTCGAAGGCCAGGTCCGGGTTGCCGGCCTTGGCCGGGATCGACCAGGTCCAGCCGCCGGACATGCTCACCTTGCCGGGCGCCTGGCCGTTCTGGGTCGGCATGGCGGCCAGGCCCAGCTTCTTCGACCACTCGGGCCACTCGTGGCCGCTGCCGGGCAGCCAGTCCTGCGGCAGCCAGGAACCGTCGAGGGCGATGCCGAGCTTGCCCTGCGGGAGCCACTCGCCGCGGACCCGGGTCATGACGTTCGGGTCGAGCGCGTCGGAGACCTCCGGGCCCAGCTTCTCCTTGTAGACCGTCTCGACGAAGGCGAGAGCGTCCTCGAAGCCCTGGCCGCCGGCGATCCACTTCTTCGCGTTCTTGTCGTACAGGGGGTCCGTGCTGCCGTCGTTCGTGCCGTAGAGCAGCATCTCGAAGGTCTGCATGGTGGCCGCCTCGCCGACCGGCTTGCCCGTGTAGACGTTGAGCGGGATGACGCCGGGGACCTTCTGTTTGATGGTGCGGGCCGCGGTCAGGACGTCCTTCCAGGACTTCGGCTGCCAGTCGGCGGGCAGGCCGGCCTTGGCGAAGATGCCCTTGTCGAACCAGAGTCCGCGGGTGTCGGTGCCGTCGGGGACGCCGTACGTCTTGCCGTCCTCGCCCTTGGCCGCCGCCTTCGCCGTGTCGATGAAGCGGTTCCAGTCCGGCCACTTGGCGAGGTAGGGGTCGAGGGGCTCGAGGTAGCCGCTGGTGATGTCCGAGTTGATGAGGAACGTGTCCTCGTAGACCAGGTCGGGCGCGGTCTTGGGGGAGCGGAGCATCTGCTGGAGCTTGGTGTAGTACTCCGAGTCCGGGGCCTTGATCGGGACGAGTTCGACCTTCTTGCCCGGGTGGGCCTTCTCGAACTGCTGCTTGATGTCCGCGAGATACGTGTCCATCACCTTGATGGAGTTGTCCGTGGACTGTTTGAAGGAGACCTTCACGGTGTCGGGATCGCTGCCGGAACCGCCACCGCAGGCGGTGAGGGTGGTCGCGGCGAGGGCCAGGGCGAGGAGAGGTGTGAAAGCGGCGGTGGGGCGCACGGCACGAACCTCCTACGGACGCACTTCGTTGTGGCCGGGACGGCTGCGTGGTGAACCTAAGTTGAGTGGTCTAGTCAGGTCAATGCGTGTGCGCGGGTTCGATCGTGGGCATCGGGAGCTGACGACCCGTCACTAGCCGGTGACCCAGCGGTACTGCAGCTCCGGGCGGCCCACCGTGCCGTACTGCGGGCGGCGGGCCGCGCGGCCCGCGTCCACCAGGTGTTCCAGGTAACGGCGGGCCGTGATGCGGGAGATGCCCACCGTCTCCGCCACACCGGCGGCCGTGAGGCCCTCCGCGCTGTCGCGCAGGGCCACCGTCACCCGCTCCAGCGTCGGTGCGCTCAACCCCTTCGGCAGGGCGGCCGGGCCCGGGGCGCGCAGGGCGGCCAGCGCCCGGTCGACCTCGTCCTGGCCGCTCGCCTCGCCGACCGCGGCGTGGAACTCGGCGTACCGCACGAGACGGTCCCGCAGGGTCGCGAAGGTGAACGGCTTCAGGACGTACTGCACGACTCCGAGCGAGACGCCCTCGCGCACGACCGCCAGATCGCGCGCCGACGTCACCGCGATCACGTCCGCGTGGTGTCCGGCCGCCCGGAGGGACCGCGCGAGGTGCAGTCCGTGCACGTCCGGCAGGTGCAGGTCGAGCAGGAGCAGGTCGACGGGGGTGCGCTCCAGGGCCCGGCGGGCCTCCGCGCCCGTGTGTGCCTTGCCCACGGCGACGAAGCCGGGGACGCGGCCGACGTACAGCACGTGCGCGTCGGCGGCGACCGGGTCGTCCTCCACGACCAGGACGCGGATGTCCCTCTCGGGCGTGCTGTCGCTCGTCATGCGTTGCCTCCAGCGCCTCTGGACACCGAGGTCCCGGCTGACACGCCCTCGGCCACCGCCCCCGACTCCCGCAGCGGCAGCCGTACCTCGAACTCCGCCCCGCCCCCCTCGGCCTCCGCCACCGACAGCGTCCCCTCGTGCCGCTGGGTCGCCTGCCGTACCAGGGCCAGTCCCAGGCCCCGGCCGCCCGGACCCGCCGGCTTGGTCGAGAAGCCGCGCTGGAAGACGGCCTCGGCGTGCTCCGGGTCCACGCCCGGGCCGGTGTCCGAGACCCGCAGCACCAGCTCCGGGGCGCCACCGAGGGCCCCGGGATCCTCGGTGTCTTGGGCGTACGCCGCCACCGTCACGCGCGCCCGCACGCTGCCCTGCGCCGCGTCCACGGCGTTGTCGATCAGGTTGCCCAGGATGGTCACCAGGTCCCGCGACGGGAGGGACTCCGGCAGCAGGCCGTCGTCCAGGCTGCTGTCCTCCGACACCATCAGTTCCACGCCCCGCTCGTTCGCCTGGGCCGTCTTGCCCAGCAGCAGTGCCGCCAGCACCGGCTCGCTCACCGCCGCCACGACCTGGTCGGTCAACGCCTGCGCCAGCTCCAGCTCGGCCGTCGCGAACTCCACCGCCTCCTCCGCCCGGCCCAGCTCGATCAGCGAGACGACCGTGTGGAGCCGGTTCGCCGCCTCGTGCGCCTGCGAGCGCAGCGCCTGTGTGAAGCCCCGCTCCGAGTCCAACTCGCCCATCAGCGACTGGAGTTCGGTGACATCACGCAAGGTGACGACCGTACCGCGCCGCTCACCGCCCGATACCGGGGACGTATTGATCACCAGGACCCGCGACGCCGTCAGATGCACCTCGTCCACCCGCGGCTCCGACGCCAGCAGCGCACCCGTCAGCGGGGCGGGCAGCCCCAGCTCCGCCACCGACCTGCCCACCACGTCCCCGGCCACGCCGAGCAACTCGCGCCCTCCGTCGTTGATCAGCGCCACACGGTACTGCCCGTCCAGCATCAGCAGCCCCTCGCGTACGGCGTGCAGGGCGGCCTGGTGGTAGTCGTGCATCCGGCTGAGCTCGGCCGCGTTCATGCCGTGGGTGTGGCGGCGCAGCCGGGCGTTGATGACGTAGGTGCCGACGGCGCCGAGGACCAGCGCGCCGGCCGCGACGCCGAGCAGAGCCGTCAGCTGGTCCGACACGCGCTGGCTGATCTCCTCGACCCGGATGCCCGCGCTGACCAGGCCGACGATCTCCTTGCCGTCCTGGATCGGGGTGACCGCGCGGACCGAGGGGCCGAGCGTGCCGGTGTAGGTCTCGGTGAAGGTCTGGCCCTTCAAGGCCTTCTCGGTGTGGCCTTGGAAGGGCTGGCCGATCCGGTCCGGGTCGGGGTGCGTCCAGCGGATGCCCCGCGGATCCATGATCGTTATGAAGTCGACCTCGGTGTCCCGCATGACCTTCAGCGCGTACGGCTGGAGCTCGGCGGTGGGGTTGGGGGTGCGGGCCGCCTGGAGCACCGAAGGGGAGTCGGCGACCGATCGCGCCACCGCCCTGGCCTGGCGCGCCGCGGCCTCTTCGGCCTGGCTGCGGTCACTGACATAAGTGAACAGCGCGTATCCGGCCACGACGACCGCTATCAGGACGGCCTGCATGGCGAAGAGCTGGCCCGCCAGACTGCGGGGACCGGGTACGGAGAAGCGCATGCCGTCAGTCTGCACCGTGGCTGATTGTGAACTAAATGAACGGAAGGGTGACCGCGCTCACAGAGCAGGACATAGTCACGGCATTCCCCAATACGCATCTCCGGGAGCCCCCGCTCCCTTTTCCCGGACGTGAGCCGCACGCCGGTGATGCCGACGACGTCGTCAAGGAGGGCCGCCGTGACCAGCGCAGCCGATACGGCACCTACCGCACCAAAAGCCAAGCGGGACCGCACGCACTATCTCTACATCGCGGTGATCATCGCGGTCGCCGCCGGTATCGCGGTGGGTCTGGCCGCACCCGACTTCGCTGTCGAGCTGAAGCCGATCGGGACCGGCTTCGTGAACCTGATCAAGATGATGATCTCGCCGATCATCTTCTGCACGATCGTGCTGGGCATCGGCTCGGTCCGGAAGGCAGCCAAGGTCGGTGCCGTCGGCGGTATCGCCCTGGGCTACTTCACGGTGATGTCGCTGGTCGCGCTGGGCATCGGCCTGGTCGTCGGCAACATCCTGGAGCCGGGCACCGGCCTCGCGGTGACCGATGCGGTCAAGGACGCCGGTCACGCCCAGATCGACCCCGAGGCCGGCAAGAGCACCACCGAGTTCCTGCTCGGCATCATCCCGACCACGATCGTCTCCGCCTTCACCAACGAGTCGGTCCTCCAGACGCTGCTGATCGCCCTGCTCGCCGGCTTCGCGCTCCAGGGCATGGGCTCGGCCGGCCAGCCGATCCTGCGCGGTATCGAGCACATCCAGCGGCTCGTCTTCCGCATCCTGGCCATGGTGATGTGGGCCGCCCCGATCGGTGCCTTCGGCGCCATCGCGGCCGTCACCGGCTCGGCGGGCGTGGACGCGCTCAAGAGCCTCGCCGTGCTGATGCTCGGCTTCTACGTCACCTGCTTCCTCTTCGTCTTCATCGTGCTCGGCATCCTGCTGCGCGTGATCTCCGGCCTGAACATCCTCACGCTGTTCAAGTACCTGGGCCGTGAGTTCCTGCTGATCCTGTCCACCTCCTCCTCCGAGTCCGCGCTGCCGCGGCTCATCGCGAAGATGGAGCACCTGGGCGTCAGCAAGCCGGTGGTCGGCATCACGGTCCCGACCGGCTACTCCTTCAACCTCGACGGCACCATGATCTACATGACCATGGCGTCCCTGTTCATCGCCGACGCCATGGGCACGCCGATGTCGATCGGCGAGCAGATCCCGCTGCTGCTGTTCCTGCTGGTCGCCTCCAAGGGCGCCGCCGGTGTCACCGGCGCGGGCCTCGCGACCCTGGCCGGTGGTCTCCAGTCGCACAAGCCGGCCCTGGTGGACGGCATCGGCCTCATCGTCGGCATCGACCGCTTCATGAGCGAGGCCCGTGCGCTGACCAACTTCGCCGGCAACGCCGTGGCCACGGTGCTGATCGGCACCTGGACGAAGGAGATCGACAAGGACCGCGTGAACCAGGTCCTCGCCGGTCAGATCCCCTTCGACGAGAAGACGCTGCTGGACGACGGCCACGGCGGTCCGGCCGAGGACCACGTCGAGGTGCCCGAGCAGGGCGGCGAGAAGGAGCTGGCGAAGGCCTGACGGCCGCGCCCCGCGAGACTCCGGGCGGCTGAGTGTCCCCCCGTCGCTCAGCCGCCCGGCCCGTCTTCATCCGGCAGGGCCCCTGACAGATCAATCGTTCAGCTTCACCACCAGTTCGGTGGCTTTCGAGGCGGGCACGCCCGCCGCGGTCAGCACAGTGACCGCGGCGCAGCGGCCCGCCTCTCGCGCTGCCACGAGCCCGTCGTTCACCGCCTCCATCAGCGCGACCAGCATCTGCTCGTGCACGTACGCCAGGGCCGGCGCGGGCAGCGGTGAGCTGAAGACGCCCTCGTCGAGGCCGCGCCGGAGGACTGCGGTGGCGGCCTCCCGGACCGGGGTGAGCCGCTCCCGGATGCCCTGCATGGTGACCGTGCGCTGGGCGAGCGCGATCAGCAGCCGGTAGCGGTCGGCCAGCTCCCACACCGCCAGCACCGAGCGGGCCACGGACTCCGCCGGATCCTCGACGCCCTCCCGGCCCGCCGCGTGCGCGGCCGACAGGGCCTGGACCGCCTCGTCGACGAGCGTGCTGATCAGCGCCTCGCGGCTCGGGAAGTGCCCGTACACGGTCCGCCGTACGACGCCCGCCGCGCGTGCGATCTGGTCCATGGACGCGTCGGGGTCGCGCAACAGCTCGCCGAGGGCGACGTCGAGGATGCGGCGCCGGTTGGCGTCGGCGCGGCTGGTGGTGCCCGTGGTCATGGACGCCATTGTGCCCCTTCCCTCATCGATTTGCACAGCACTGTGCAACGACGTACATTGCACAATGTTGTGCAAGTGCACACCCCTGTGCAAGTCAGTGAGGAAGGCGACCCCCTGCCATGCGACTCGTCATGACCGAACCGGCCGAGAGGATGGACCGCCCCTACGCACGCCGCTGGTGGGCGCTCCTCGTGCTCTGCCTGAGCCTGCTGATCATCGTGATGGCGAACACCGCCCTCACCGTCGCCGCGCCCGCCATGACCGAGGACCTCGGCCTGTCCAGCGCCGACCTCCAGTGGGTCATCGACGGCTACACCGTCCCGTACGCCGCGCTGATGCTGCTGCTCGGCGCGATAGGCGACAAGTACAGCCGCCGGGGCGCGCTCGTCCTCGGGCTGGTCGTCTTCGGCGGCGGTGCCGTCTCCGGCTACCTCGCCGACAGCGCCACGGCGGTGATCGCGGCCCGAGCCGTGATGGGCGCCGGCGCCGCGATGATCATGCCCGCCACGCTGTCCCTGCTCGCGGCGACCTTCCCGCGCGCCGAGCGCGCCAAGGCCATCACCCTGTGGACCGCCACGGCCGGACTCGCCATCGCGGCCGGGCCGCTGGTCGCTGGGGCGCTGCTGGAGCACCACGGCTGGTCGTCGACGTTCCTCATCAACGTGCCCGTCGCCGCCCTGGCCGTCGTCGGCGCGCTCGTCCTCGTACCGCCGTCCAGGTCCGGCCGGCAGGGGCGGATCGACTACGGCGGCGGACTGCTGTCGGTGGTGTGGATCGGCGCGCTCGTCTACATGATCATCGAGGGCCCGCACTTCGGCTGGGGCGTCAAGGCGGTCACGGCGGCGGTCGTCGCGGGCGTCGCGCTCGTGGCCTTCGTGCTCTGGGAGCTGCGCCACCCGCGTCCCCTCCTCGACGTGCGCCGCTTCACCGACCGCCGCTTCGCGGGCTCCAACCTCGCCGTCGCGCTGTTCTTCCTGGCCGTCTTCGGCGCCTTCTACTACCTGACGCAGCACCTGCAGTTCGTCCTTGGCTACGACGCCCTGGACACGGGCCTGCGGATGCTGCCGCTGGCCGGCGCCGTCTTCGCGGGCTCCGCCCTCACCGGCTACCTCACCCCGCGGGTCGGCATGAAGTGGACCGTCACGGCCGGCATGGTCGGCGGTACGGCGGCCCTGGCGCTGCTCACCCGGGTCGACTCCGGGTCGTCGTACGGCGATTTCGTCGCACCTCTCATCGTCCTCGGCCTCGCGATCGGACTCGCGCTCTCGCCCTGCACGGACGCGATCATGGGGGCGTTCCCGGAGTCCCAGCTGGGCGTCGGAGGCGCGGTGAACGACACGTCGCTGGAGCTCGGCGGGTCGCTCGGCATCGCCATCCTCGGCTCGCTGCTGGCCACGTCGTACTCCGGCCACCTCGCGGACGCGACGTCCGGCGGCAAGCTCCCCGCCTCCTCGCTGGAGACGGCCCAGGACTCCGTGGGGGCCGGGTACGCCGTCGCCCGGGGCATCGGTGACAAGGCACGGCAGCTGGCCGAGCAGGCGGCGCACACGAGCGACCCCCAGCAGGCGGAGCGGCTCAAGGCGCAGGCCGGGCAACTCGCCGGTGGTGCACGGCAGATGGCCGATGCGGTGGGGTCGTCCTTCGCCGACGCCGTCGCGCACACCAGTCTGGTCGGGGCCGTGATCCTGGGTGTCGGTACGGTCGTGGTGGCCCTGCTGCTGCCCCGCAAGGGGAAGACCGCGGACGAGCCCGCCGAGGACAAGGAGCCGGAGTCCGCCGGGGCGCGCTAGACGCGGACCGGCTCGGTGGCCTCGTCCAGCCGTGCCCGTTCCTCCGTGCTGAGCACCAGGTCCGCCGCGGCCGCCGAGTCCCTGGCCGTCTCGGGCCGGCTCGCCCCCGGGATCGGGACGACGGCGGGGGAGCGCGCCAGCAGCCAGGCCAGGCCGACCTGGTGAGGGCTGACGCCGCGCTCCGCCGCGACCTCGTGGAAGGCGGCCAGGCGATCCCTGCCCTCCGTGCGCGACGGCCCGTCCAGGGAGCTGCGGGCCAGCCCGCCCAGCGGGCTCCACGGCAGGAACGCCAGCCCCAGTTCCGCGCACAGCCGCAGCTCCGGCTCACTGTCCCGGACGGCCGGGGAGTACCGGTTCTGCACCGACACCAGCTTCTCGCCGAGGATCTCCCGGGCCCGCCGGATCTGGTCCGCGTCCGCGTTGGACACCCCGGCCAGCCGGATCGTGCCGGCGTCGAGCAGCTCGCGCAGGGCACCGACCGACTCCTCGAAGGGCACCTCGGGGTCCGGCTTGTGGAGTTGGTAGAGGCCGATCGCCTCCACACCGAGGCGGGTGCGGGAGGCCTCGGCGGCGGCCTTGAGGTGGCGCGGGGAGCCGTTCACCGTCCAGTCGCCGTCGGCGGGGCGGCCACGCCCGCCCTTCGTGGCCACCAGCACGCCGGAGGAGTCATCGCCGTACGTGGCCAGCGCGCGGGCCAGCAGACGTTCGTTGTGGCCGGGCTCCGCGCCCGGCAGGTGGTACGAGTCGGCCGTGTCGAGGAGGGTCACACCCGCGTCGAGCGCGGCGTGCACGGTGGCCAGCGCCCGCTCCTCGTCCGGGCGGCCCTCGATGGACAGCGGCATCGCGCCGAGCCCGATCGCGCTCACCTTCAGCCCGCCGAGTGTCCTGTACCGCATGTCAGTCGCCCTTCCCGAGCGTCTCGGCGACGGCACGCGGCAGCCACTGCCGGGCGTCGGTGAAGGTGAAGCCGAGCCGGGCGGCGCGGGCATTGTCCATGCCGTAGGAGCGGCGGAAGGAGAACGGGGAGACCTCGCCGACCTCGACGGGCCGGAACACGGCCCGGCCGTCCGGGACGTGCGCGGCCACCGCCTCGCACAACTCCTCGGTGGTCAGCGGCCCGTGGGAGGCGGCGTTCACCGGCCCGGTGAAGTCCTCGCCCGCGGCCCAGGCCAGGAACCGGCCGATCTCCTCGACGTGCACGTAGGTGGCGGGCCGGTTCACCACCGGCACGGCGATCGGCTCGCCGGTGCGCATCCGCTCGGCGTAGTGGGCCAGCCGCCCGGTGAAGTCGTCGGCCCCGCCCAGCACATGGGCCACCCGCACCGCCGTGTACGCAAACGCCGGGCCGTCGGCCGCGAGGACCGCCTCGGCCTGCCGCTTGCCCTCCCCGTAGTTGGCCTCAAGGAACGCCGGGTCGTCCCAGGGCAACCCGAGGTCCACGGTGACCGTGGCCGGGTCGACGGCCTCCTCGCGCACGAGGGCCGGGGAGTCCTCGTACTCGTACACCTCGACCGTGGAGGTCATCACATAGCGGCGGGTGCGGCCGGAGAAGACGCGGCGGGCGAGGGCCGCCTGGAGGGGTGTGTAGCAGACCTGGTCGACGACGACGTCGAAGACGCGCGAGCCGAGCGCGCCGGTCAGGGACCGCTCGTCGTCCCGGTCGGCGACCAGGTGCTGCGCTCCGGCGGGCGGCGGGGCGGACCCCCGGTTCAGCACGGTGACGCGGTGCCCGTCGGCGAGCAGCCGCGCGATCAGACGCTTTCCGGCGTACCGGTTCCCGCCGATGACCAGGACTTCCAGGGCCTTTTCCATGACCATAATTCTCCTGGCGCACAGCCACGCCTTGAAGGGGGAACCATGGGAGTTCAGGCCGCTACGCCGAAAGAACCGCGGTATTCGCGCACCGTCGCCGACGAAACCTCGGTGGCCTTCGACGCGCTGGACCGGCAGATCCTGCAGTTGCTGCAGACCGACGGCCGGATCAAGCTCAGCGAGCTGGGCCGCCGGGTCCGGCTCAGCCCGGCGGCGGTCACCGAGCGCGTGCGACGGCTGGAGGCGGCGGGCGTGATCAGCGGCTACGGCGCCCATGTCGTGCCGGCCCGACTCGGCTACGGCATCCAGGCGTTCATCCGGGTCGACCCGCACGGCGGCTACAACCTCAAGCACCCCAGGACCCTGGAACTGATCGAGCGGCCCGAGATCACCGAGGTGCACCACGTGGTCGGGGAGGACTGCTGGATCCTCAAGGCCGCCGTCCGGGACACCGTCCACCTGGAGGAGGTGCTGGAGGCGGTCTCCGCGCTGGGCCGCACCACGACGTCGATCGTGCTGACCTCCCCGGTGGAGCGGAAGCCGCTGTTGCCTTGACGTCGGCGTCAAGGACTACGTTCGACGCATGCGAATCGGCGAGCTGGCCGCACGGGCCGGGACCACGACGCGGACGCTGCGGTACTACGAGTCGCGGGGGCTGCTGCCCGCGCGGCGAGAGGGCAACGGATACCGGACGTACGACGAGTGCGACCTGAAGCTGCTGGAGCAGATCAGGACGTTGCAGGACTTCGGGTTCGACCTGGAGGAGACGCGGCCCTTCGTGGAGTGTCTGCGGGCCGGGCACCCCGAGGGTGACACCTGTCCGGCGTCGCTCGCGGTCTACCGGCGCAAGCTGGACGAACTCGACTCCCTGATCGGTCAGCTGACGGCCGTCCGGGAGACGGTCGCCCGGCAGCTGGCGCGGGCGGAGCTGGCCGCCGAGGCGGAGGCTCCGGGGGGTCCGGAGCCGCAGTGCGAGCTGGGGAGGCACACATGGTGATCGATGTGACGGACGCGGACTTCGAGGCGGAGGTGATCGGCGCGGACCTGCCGGTGCTGGTGGAGTTCACCGCCGACTGGTGCCCGCCCTGCAAGCAGATGGGTCCGGTGCTCAAGGCCCTCGCCTCCGAGGAGGGGGAGCGGCTGAAGGTGGTGCAGCTCGACGTGGACTCCAACCCGGAGACCACGAACGCCTACAAGGTGCTGTCGATGCCGACGTTCATGGTGTTCCGCGGCGGCGAGCCCGTGAAGGCGATGGTGGGCGCACGGGCCAAGCGGCGGCTGCTTCAGGAACTGGCGGACGTGCTCTAGGCGACCCGCCCGCAGAACAGGAAATCCCCCGAGCAATTGCGCTCGGGGGATTTCCTTGCGTATATTTGTTCATTCGTGACTTCAAGTTGATTGAAGTCATAGTGAAGTTCAGTGAGCACAGTATATCCGGGCGGGAGCGGAATTGTCAAACACCGAATTTCCGGACGATGAATTGCGGCAGGAGCAGGAATTCATCGACGGGTTGTACGCGCGCGTGGACGCGCTGCGCGGCGACGCCGAGACCTCCGTCACGGACGCGCTCGCGCAGGGCAACACCCCCATGCAGGCCAGACTGGAGCGGGACATCCTGGTCGCCGAGCGATCGGGGCTGCTCGCCGCCCTGAACGCGGTGGACGGCTCCCTGTGCTTCGGCCGGATCGACCTCACCTCGGGCGTCACCCACCACATCGGCCGCATCGGCCTGCGCAGGGACGACGCCGAGCGCACACCGGTCCTGATCGACTGGCGTGCCGAGGTCGCCCGCCCCTTCTACCTGGCCACCGGCCACACCCCGATGGGGCTCAGGCGCCGACGGCACATCGCCACCGACGGCCGCCGGGTCACCCACCTGCACGACGAGATCCTCGACCTCGGCGACGAGACCCGCACCGGCCACGAGGACCCGTCGGGCGACGCCGTGCTGCTCGCCGCGCTCAACTCGGCGCGCACCGGCCGCATGAGCGACATCGTGCAGACCATCCAGGCCGACCAGGACCGCATCATCCGCGCCCCGCACCGGGGCGTCCTGGTCGTGGAGGGCGGCCCGGGCACGGGCAAGACGGCCGTCGCCCTGCACCGCGCCGCCTATCTGCTGTACGAGCACCGGGAGCTGCTCGCCAAGCGGGCGGTGCTGATCGTCGGGCCCAACCCGGCGTTCCTCGGCTACATCGGCGAGGTGCTGCCCTCCCTCGGCGAGACCGGTGTGCTCCTCGCGACCGTCGGCGAACTGTTCCCCGGCGTGAAGGCGACCGCCACCGACACGCCCGAGGCCGCCGCCGTGAAGGGCCGCGCCGACATGGCCGACGTCCTCGCCGAGGTCGTGAGCAGCCGGCAGGCGCTGCCCGACCCGGTGATCGCCATCGAGCACGAACGCGAAGTGCTCATGCTGGACGACGGCCTGGTGAACGTCGCGCGCGAGCGCACCCGCGCCGCGAAGCTGCCGCACAACGCCGCCCGCGAGCACTTCGAGGGTCACATCCTCAACGCGCTCACCGACCTGTACGCCGAGCGGATCGGCACCGACCCCTTCGACGGGTCCAGCCTGCTCGACCCCAGCGACATCACCCAGATCCGCGACGACCTCGCCGAGAACCCCGAGGTCTGGGCCGCCATCGACCAGCTGTGGCCGCTGCTGACCCCGCAGCGGCTCGTCGCCGACTTCCTCGCCGCGCCGGAGGAGTTCCTGCCCGCCGAGGACGCCGCCGCCGTACGCCGTCCGGTGACCCGGCGCTGGACGGTCGCGGACGTGCCGCTGCTCGACGAGGCCGCCGAACTCCTCGGCGAGGACGACCGGCTGGCCCGGCAGCGCGCGCAGCGCGAGCGGGAGCGGCAGATCGCCTACGCGCAGGGCGTGCTGGACGTGTCGTACGCGTCCCGGACCTACGAGTTCGAGGACAAGGAGGAGGACGACCCCGAGTCCTCCGAGGTGCTCTCCGCGCACGACATCATCGACGCCGAGCGGTTCGCCGAGCGGCACGAGGAGGACGACCACCGCAGCGCCGCCGAGCGCGCCGCCGCCGACCGCACCTGGGCGTTCGGGCACATCATCGTCGACGAGGCGCAGGAGCTGTCGCCGATGGCGTGGAGGCTGCTGATGCGGCGCAGCCCGACCCGCTCGATGACCCTGGTCGGCGACCCCGCGCAGACGGCGGAGGCGGCCGGTGTCGGCTCCTGGTCGGGCATCCTCGCCCCGTACGTCGAGGACCGCTGGGAGCACACCCGGCTGGGCGTCAACTACCGCACCCCGGCAGAGATCATGGACGTCGCCGCGGCCGTGGTCCGCGCCGAGCACCCGGACTTCGAGCCGCCGAGCTCGGTCCGCTCCACAGGCCTGAGCCCCTGGGCGCGGGCCACCGACGACCTCCCGGGCGCCGTCGCCAAGGCGGTCGGGGAACTCACTCCCGACGAGGGACGGCTCGCGGTGATCGCCCCGCGCGACCTCCACCGCGGCATCGCCGCCCGGCTGGACGGCGTGACGGCGGGCACCGAACCCGACCTCACCCGGTCGGTCGTCCTCCTCGACCCGCGCCAGGCCAAGGGCCTGGAGTTCGACTCCGTCCTCGTGGTCGAGCCCGGCCGCTACGGCACCAGCGACCTGTACGTGGCCCTGACCCGGGCCACCCAGCGGCTCGGGGTGCTGCACACCGGGAAGCTGCCCGAGTCCCTGTCGGAGGCGTTCGGGTAGCCCCCTCCCACTGAACGCGCCTACCGCAGGAGGGACTTCGGATCACGCAGGGCGTGCCACAGCCCGGCCGCCAGCGGTACGGCCGTCAGGGCGAAGAAGACCCAGAACAGGAACGCGGCCCCGGGCGCGAGGTCGTAGACGGTGCCGTCCTCCCACGCGCAGTAGGCGCGGGGCGGGAACGGCGTGGAGACGCCCGACACCCGGCCGCTGCCGATCACGCCCTCCCGATACGGCTCCCTGGGACAGGGAGCCGTATCGGGGAACAGCACGGAGTCGTCCGCGGCCATGATGTACAGCCACGTGACGGCGCCGAGCGGCACCGCCCAGAACACCGAGGTCCGCACCCACAGCGGCAGCAGCGGATGCGCCAGCAGCCCGCGCAGCGCGACCCAGCCG
Source organism: Streptomyces sp. NPDC006235 (assembly GCF_040613735.1). Taxonomy (NCBI): domain Bacteria; kingdom Bacillati; phylum Actinomycetota; class Actinomycetes; order Kitasatosporales; family Streptomycetaceae; genus Streptomyces; species Streptomyces sp. NPDC006235. The sequence goes on along the minus strand of NZ_JBEXSR010000008.1, from coordinate 7,686 downwards.
ATCACGAGTCCGGTGAAGACCGGGAGCAGCGTCATGGAGCCGCCGCGGCCTTGCGGGCACGGAACTCCGTCGCGTACCCGGCGCCGATGGCGAGCAGGGCGGCGGACAGGGCGAGGAGCGCGCTCGACCAGTTCATCCACACGTAGAAGGAGTCACTGGCGTAGACGGAACCGTCGTCGCGGACGCAGTCGAAGCGCAGCGGCAGGTACGAGGACCGGTGGTGGGTCAGGCCCTGGATCATGGCCGGGTCGAAACCGTCGCGGCAGGCCGGGGCCGGCACCGAGTTCGCCCCGTCGTTGAAGTCCGACTCCGACGCCAGCACGGCGAAGAACCCCAGGCAGTACACGGCTGCGGCCGCCCACGCGGCCGTCGCCGCCGCCCGCCGCATCAGATGCACGGGCCACGGCTCGGGCCGCCCGGGGAACGCCATCGCGGCGGTCCCCGCGGCGGCGATCAACGCGGCGACGGCGCAGGCCGCCGAGACACCGAGACCCACGAGCACGGGCCTCAGCCCTTTCCGGGCCGGCGGGTGAGTGGGGTGGCACGCATGCGGCCACCCCACCAGGCCCGGCCCGGACCGGCTGTGACGGAAGCCACTCCTCCCGTCACACCCGTGTCACAGGCCTACGCCGGGCGCAGCCAGACCGTGGCCAGCGGCGGCAGCGTCAGCCGGATGCTCGCCGGGCGGCCGTGCCAGGGCTGGGCCTCCGGCTTGACCGGGTCGGGGTTGGTGACGTCGCTGCCGCCGTAGCGCGCGGCGTCGGTGTTGACGGCCTCGTGCCAGGCCGGGACGTCCTCCGGCACGCCCAGGCGGTAGTCCTGGCGGACGACCGGCGCGAAGTTCGACACCGACAGGATCGGAGTGCCCTCCGGGTCCAGCCGCAGGAACGCCAGGACGTTGTCGTCGGCGGCGTCCCCGACCACCCACTCGAAACCGGCCGGGTCCGTGTCGAGCCGCCACAGCGCGGGAGTCGCGCGGTAGACCGTGTTGAGGTCGCGGACCAGGTCCCGCACGCCCCGGTGCTCGGCCTCGGCCCCGTAGCCCGGGTCGAGGAGCCACCAGTCCGGGCCGTGCGCCTCGGACCACTCGGCGCCCTGCGCGAACTCCTGCCCCATGAACAGCAGCTGCTTGCCGGGGTGGGCCCACATGAAGCCCAGGTACGCCCGGTGGTTGGCGCGCTGCTGCCACCAGTCGCCCGGCATCTTCGACACCAGGGAGCGCTTGCCGTGCACGACCTCGTCGTGGGAGATCGGCAGGACGTAGTTCTCGCTGTACGCGTACACCATCGAGAACGTCATCTCGTGGTGGTGGTACTTGCGGTACACCGGCTCGTGGCTCATGTACTGGAGCGAGTCGTGCATCCAGCCCATGTTCCACTTCAGCCCGAACCCGAGCCCGCCGAAGCCGCTCGGGCCCTTGTGGTGGGTGGCCCGGGTGACGCCGTCCCAGGCGGTCGACTCCTCGGCGATCGTGACGACACCGGGCACCCTGCGGTACACCGTGGCGTTCATCTCCTGGAGGAACGCCACCGCGTCCAGGTTCTCCCGGCCGCCGTGCTCGTTGGGCGTCCACTGGCCTGGCTCGCGCGAGTAGTCGAGGTAGAGCATCGACGCCACCGCGTCCACGCGCAGCCCGTCGATGTGGAACTCCTCGCACCAGTACAGGGCGTTCGCGACGAGGAAGTTGCGCACCTCGTTGCGCCCGTAGTCGAACTCCAGCGTGCCCCAGTCAGGGTGCGCGGCCCGCAGCGGATCCGCGTGCTCGTACAGGGGGCGGCCGTCGAACTCGGCCAGCGCCCAGTCGTCGCGCGGGAAGTGCGCCGGCACCCAGTCCATCAGTACGCCGATCCCGGCCCGGTGCAGCGAGTCCACCAGGTGCCGGAAGTCGTCGGGCGTGCCCAGCCGGGCCGTCGGCGCGTAGAAGCCGGTGACCTGGTAGCCCCAGGAGCCGCCGAACGGATGCTCGGCGACCGGCATCAGCTCGACGTGCGTGAAGCCCAGGTTCTTCACGTACCCCGGGAGCTGCTCCGCCAGTTGACGGTACGTCAGCCCCGGCCGCCAGGAGGGCAGATGGACCTCGTACACCGAGAAGGGCGCCTCGTGCGCCGGGGCTTCGGCGCGCCGGGCCAGCCACGCGTCGTCGCCCCACTCGTACTCCGAGGACGTGATGACCGACGAGGTCGCGGGCGGCACCTCCGTGCGGCGGGCCATCGGGTCGGCACGCAGCGTCTTCGAACCGTCCGGGCGGGTGATCTCGAACTTGTACAGCTCGCCCTCGCCGATGTCCGGCAGGAACACCTCCCACACGCCCGACGAGCCGAGCGAGCGCATGACGTGGCCGGTGCCGTCCCAGAAGTTGAAGGTGCCGGCCACGCGCACGCCGAGCGCGTTCGGCGCCCACACCGCGAACCGGGTGCCGGTCACGCCCTGGTGGGTCATCGGGTGCGCGCCCAGCGCCGTCCACAGCTGCTCGTGCCGGCCCTCGCCGATCAGGTGCAGGTCGAGGTCGCCCAGCGTGGGCAGGAAACGGTAGGCGTCCTCGGTGTCCAGGACGGTCCCCTCGTACTCCACGAGCAGCCGGTACTGCGGGACCTCCGGCAGCGGCAGCAGCCCGGAGAAGAACCCCTCCCCGTCGTTCTCCAGCTCCGTCCGCACCTCCCCGGCGACGACGGTCACCGACAGGGCGTACGGCCGGAACGCCCGGAACGCGATCCCGCCGGGCACGGGGTGGGCGCCGAGCACGGAGTGCGGGTTGTGATGCGTGCCGTTGAGCAGCCGCTCCCGGTCGGCCGCGCCGACGGCGGGCGAGACGGCGACCTCCATCTCCGGGGGGAGGGTCTGGGCGGGGGCGGCGGTGCCGGTACCGGCGGTGGCTTTCTTGGTGGTGGCCTTCTTGGCGGGAGCCCTCTTCGCGGGGGCTTTCTTCGCGGGGGGCTTGGCGGTGGTGGCCTTGGTGCCGGCGGTCTTGGCAGCCGTGGACTTGGTGCCGGTGGTCTTGGTGGCAGTGGTCTTGGCGGCCGCGGCCTTGGAGGCGGTGGCCTTGGAGGCCGCGGCCTTCGTGGCGGTGGACTTGGTCGCTGCCGCCTTCGTCGTCGTGGCCTTCTTGGCGACCGCCTTCTTGGCTGTCGCCTTCTTGGCAGCGGCCTTGGTGGCCGTCGCCTTCGTCGTCGTGGCCTTCTTGGCGGTGGTCTTCTTCGCCGTCGTCTTCTTGGCGGCCGTCTTCGTCGCGGCCGTCTTCTCGGCGGCGGCCTTCGTCGCGGGTGCCTTCTTCTCGACGGCCTTCTTCGCGGTCGTCTTCGCCGGGGCCGCCTTCTTGGCCGTGGCCTTCGTCGCGGGTGGCTGCGCGGCGGGCGTCGTCTTGGCGGCGGCCTTCTTCGCGGGGGCCGTCGCCTTCTTGGCCGCCGCCTGTTTCGGCACCGACGTCTTCTTCGCGGCGCTCTTCTTCTGGGCGGCCGTGGGCTGCTCGGGGATCTTCTCCCCGGCCGTCCCCTTGGGACGGGAACCGCTGGACTCAGGACGGGGGGTCACGGGCGGAGCCTCCAGGACGCAGGTGGATCTGTCAGGTCGGGTCAGGTCAGGTGGCCGGTCGAGGCGAGCCGGTCTATGGCGGCCAGGGGCACCGGCAGCCAGTCGGGGCGGTGCCGGGCCTCGTACACCACCTCGTAGATCGCCTTGTCCGTTTCATAGGCGCGCAGCAGCACCGGGTCGGTGCGCGGATCGAGGCCGGAGGCCTCGGCGTACCCGGAGCAGTACGCGGAACGGCAGGTCTCGGCCCAGTCCGGCTGGGGCGGATCGGCCGAGCGTGCCGCGTAGTCGAAGGACCGCAGCATCCCGGCGACGTCCCGCACCGCCGGCTGCGGCATGCGCCGCTCGGCCAGCGGCCGGGCCGGTTCGCCCTCGAAGTCGATCAGCCACCACTCGCCGGCCGGCGAGCGCAGGCACTGCCCGAGGTGCAGATCGCCGTGCACCCGCTGCGCGGTCCAGGTGCGGCCCTCGGCAGCCAGATCGCCCAGCGCCGTGAACGCCGAGCGCAGCCCGCCGGCGTAGGGCCGCAGCGCGGGCACCGCCTGGACGGCCGCCTCCAGCCGCTCGATCATGCCGTCCACCATGAGCCGGAGCTGCATGTGACCGAGCGTGACCGTCGGCAGTGCCCGGGCCAGCGTGGTGTGGACCTCGGCGGTGGCCCGGCCCAGCGCCCGCGCCTCGGCGCCGAAGTCCTCGCCCTTGGCCAGCTCGCGCAGCGCCAGCTCCCAGCCGTCGGAGGCGCCCTGCACGAACGGCTGGAGCACCCCCAGCACATACGGCTGGCCGGCCAGGTCGGACGGGCCCGCCGAGATCACCGGGTCCGCCGCGGGGTCGACGTCCGCGACCATCCAGGCCGTCGGCGCGGGCACCCGGGGGCAGCCCTCGCGGGCCAGCGCCAGCGGCAGCTCCAGATCCGGGTTGACCCCGGGCACGATCCGGCGCAGCAGCTTCAGGATGAACGTATCGCCGTAGACGATCGACGAGTTGGACTGCTCCGCGGTCACCACGCGCGGCACCAGTCCGGACCGGATGTCCTGGTCGAGGTCCCGCTCGAAGCGGAGCCCGCCGATCCGGGCCTGGGTGCGCAGCGCCTCCAGGAGCAGTTCGGCGGGCCTGGCGTCGTGCAGGGCGTCGTAGACCGTCCGGCCGGCCAGCGGCCCCGTCGCCATGTGTCCGATCAGCGCGGGCGCCAGCCGAGGCGGCAGCGCCTCGCGCGCACCTATCAGCAACTGGTAGCAGTCGCCGGGGTGGCCGGGCGCGCCGTGCGACGGGACGGACGGCTGGTGGGCGCGTACGAGCAGGTGGTACAGGCCGAGCTTGCCCGTGGCGGGGAGCAGCTCCGTGGCCTCGACCAGCGTGAATCCGGTGACCGGACGTCCCTTGCCCGCGAACCAGCGCTGCCGTGGCAGCCACTCCCGCAGCAGCGGATCGAGTGAGGCAAGAAGGCCGGGCGGGGCGGTGACGGTGCGTGTGACGGCTTCCGACATGGCGTCGCGTCCTTTCACCCATGATTGGTGCGCCTCCGGGTCCTTCGGCAGGTGCCGGCGGCGCCCCTCCGGCTCACGCGGATGGGCGGGGTGTTACTGATGCGTGCCCCGGGCGGGGCGGGAGAAACGCCCCGCCACGGGGGTTTGCGGCCCGCCCCGTGATTGCGGGGCCTCGTCAGGCCGTCTCAGGCCTCACAAGGTATCCCTGCGGAGCCGGAACCAGTAGAAACCGTGACCTGCCAGCGTCAGCAGGTACGGCAGTTCGCCGATCGCCGGGAAGCGGACCCCGCCGAACAGCTCCACCGGGTGCCGCCCCTCGAAGGCGCTCAGATCCAGCTCCGTGGGCTGCGCGAACCGCGAGAAGTTGTTCACGCACAGCACCAGGTCGTCCTCGTACTCCCGCAGGAAGGCCAGCACCGCCGGGTTCGTCGACGGCAGCTCGGTGTACGAGCCCAGACCGAAGGCCGGGTTCTGCTTGCGGATCTCGATCATGCGGCGGGTCCAGTGCAGCAGCGACGACGGCGAGGCCATGGACGCCTCGACGTTCGTCACCTGGTAGCCGTAGACCGGGTCCATGATCGTGGGCAGGAACAGCCGTCCCGGATCGCAGGAGGAGAACCCCGCGTTGCGGTCCGGCGTCCACTGCATCGGCGTGCGCACCGCGTCGCGGTCGCCGAGCCAGATGTTGTCGCCCATGCCGATCTCGTCGCCGTAGTACAGGATCGGCGAGCCCGGCAGCGACAGCAGCAAGGCCGTGAACAGCTCGATCTGGTTGCGGTCGTTGTCCAGCAGCGGGGCGAGCCGGCGCCGGATGCCGATGTTGGCGCGCATCCGCGGGTCCTTGGCGTACTCGGCCCACATGTAGTCGCGCTCTTCGTCGGTGACCATCTCGAGCGTGAGCTCGTCGTGGTTGCGCAGGAAGATGCCCCACTGGCAGCCCGAGGGGATGGCCGGGGTCTTGGCCAGGATCTCGGAGACCGGGTAGCGGGACTCGCGCCGTACGGCCATGAAGATGCGCGGCATCACCGGGAAGTGGAACGCCATGTGGCATTCGTCGCCGCCGCTCGGATAGTCGCCGAAGTAGTCGACGACGTCCTCGGGCCACTGGTTGGCCTCGGCGAGCAGCACGGTGTCCGGGTACTGCGCGTCGATCTCCTTGCGCACCCGCTTCAGGAAGTCGTGGGTGGCCGGGAGGTTCTCGCAGTTGGTGCCCTCCTCCTGGTACAGGTACGGCACCGCGTCCAGCCGGAAGCCGTCGATGCCCAGGTCCAGCCAGAACTTCAGCGCGGAGATCATCTCCTCCTGCACGGCCGGGTTCTCGTAGTTGAGGTCCGGCTGGTGGGAGAAGAAGCGGTGCCAGTAGTACTGCTTGCGGACCGGGTCGTAGGTCCAGTTCGACGCCTCGGTGTCGACGAAGATGATCCGGGCGTCCTGGTACTGCTTGTCGTCGTCCGCCCACACGTAGTAGTCGCCGTAGGGCCCGTCGGGGTCCTTCCTCGACTCCTGGAACCACGGGTGCTGGTCGCTGGTGTGGTTCATGACGAAGTCGATGATCACGCGCATGCCGCGCTGGTGGGCGGCGTCGACGAACTCCACGAAGTCGGCCAGGTCACCGAACTCCGGCAGGACGGCGGTGTAGTCCGATACGTCGTAGCCGCCGTCGCGGAGAGGGGACTTGAAGAACGGCGGCAGCCACAGGCAGTCGACACCGAGCCACTGGAGGTAGTCGAGCTTCGCGGTCAGGCCTTTCAGGTCCCCGACGCCGTCACCGTTGCTGTCCTGGAACGAGCGGACGAGTACCTCGTAGAAGACGGCGCGCTTGAACCACTCCGGGTCCCGGTCCCTGGCGGGAGTGTCCTCGAAGGTGTCCTGAACGGGTTCGTTGACGATCATGTTGTGGGTGACCCTCCGATCTGCGGGGTGGACGGTCGCAGAACCGAGAAGACATGCGCGGGCCTACGGCCCGGTTCGAGGCGCACATAGTTGGCCCTGCCCCAGTGGTAGGTCTCGCCGGTGAGCTCGTCGCGCACCGGCACCGACTCGTGCCAGTCGAGGCCGAGTTGCGGCATGTCCAACGAGACCGTGGCCTCCTGGGTGTGGTGGGGGTCGAGGTTGGCGACCACCAGAACCGTGTTCGAACCCTGCCGCTTCGAGTAGACGATCACCGCTTCCTGGTCCGCGTGGTGGAAGTGGAGGTCGCGCAACTGCTGGAGGGCCGGGTTCTCGCGGCGGATGGTGTTGAGCCGGGTGAGCAGCGGGGTGATGGTGCGGCCCTCGCGTTCGGCCGTCTCCCAGTCACGGTGCCTGAGCTGGTACTTCTCGGAGTCGAGGTACTCCTCGCTGCCCTCCCTGAGCGGGGTGTTCTCACACAGCTCGTAGCCGGAGTAGATGCCCCAGGTCGGGGAGAGGGTGGCGGCGAGGACGGCGCGGACCTCGAAGGCGGGGCGGCCGCCGTGCTGGAGGTAGGCGTGCAGGATGTCGGGGGTGTTGGCGAAGAAGTTCGGCCGCATGTAGGAGGCGGCCTCCCCCGACAGCTCCGTGAGGTATTCGGTCAGCTCCTGCTTGGTGTTGCGCCAGGTGAAGTAGGTGTAGGACTGCTGGAAGCCGATCTGGGCGAGGGTGTGCATCATGGCGGGGCGGGTGAAGGCCTCGGCCAGGAAGATCACGTCGGGGT